>JALYWD010000030.1 GCA_030852885.1 Chloroflexota bacterium
GCCCAGTACCGAGTGAGGACGATCATCGCGCCCTTCATGCTCGCGTAGGCGGAGTATCCGGCGTCTGTCCCACCCTCCAATGCGGAACTGCTGCTCGTGTTCACGATGGCGCCGCCCGGCGTCATCATCGGGAGCAGCGCCTGCGTCAGGAAGTACGGCCCCTTCAGGAGCACGCGGTAGAACTCATCGAAGAGTGCTTCTGTCGTGTCCTCGAACAAGGCCATCTGTCCAAAGCCAGCGTTGTTCACCAGGTAGTCAAAGGTCGTGGTCTGCCACGTGCGCTCCAGCGTTTCGCGCAGTACTTCCCGGAAGCCAGTGAATGCTGGCGCATCCCCGAAGTCCAGGGGCAGTGCTGCCGCCTGGCCGCCCGCTCGCGCGATGATCCGCACGGTCTCTTCGGCCCGGTCAGGGTGCTGGCCATACGTCACGATCACCCCGGTTCCTTGCCGTGCGAGCTGAATCGCAGCGCTTTGACCAATTCCCGAACTGCCGCCTGTCACGACCGCCACGTGCATGATGCTGTCTCCTGCTTCCTCACCTATCGGATTTCCTGGCATCATGCTATTGCCGTGGCAGCCAATTCCTGTAGATCAATCCCGCCTGACAATTGCACATTCCTGTCAAACACCGCTACGGCAACCCGGTGATCGATCCGAACATCGGCTCGGAGCGCAACCGGGCGGCGTCCTGGCCAGGAGACGCGCCGTACTCGCGGCGGTACTCGCGGATGAACTGCGATGGGCTGTCATACCCCACCGTAAACGCGGTCTCGGCCACATCGAGTTCGCCACTCATGAGCAGGAGCCGAGCCTCCTGCAGGCGAATCCGCTTCTGGAACTGCACGGGGCTCAGGGATGTAATCGCACGGAAGTGACGATGAAAGTGGACAGACTCATGTTCGCCTGCTCTGCCAATTGCTCGATGCGAATTGGCTCCGCAGGGTGTTCGCGGATCGCGCGTATGATCCGCCCGACCTGCGAGAAACTGCTGTCCATTAGCCCGATCTGGCGGACTACCACCCCGCTCGGGCCAGTAAGCAGCCGCCAGGCAATCTCACGCTCAATCAACGGCGCCAGCGCGGGAACGTCCTCCGGGTGATCCAGGAGGAGGAGCATGCGGCGGACCGCATCCAGGAGGACAGCACTCGCCTGGTTGACGGCGAGCGGTGGCACGGATCGAGGCAATGGGCTCACCTCGTCCGGCAGGGCCTGCAGAATGAGTGCGGCAATCACCTCGGGACGCAGGTCCAGGCCGACCCCGAGTGCCGGCTCATCCCGGCTTGCCTCAAGGAATTGCCCCGTGATTGGGAGATCTACGGAGACAACCAGGAAGTCACCGGCGCCGTAATCGTAGATCTGGCCGGCAAAGACAATGCGTTTGCGGCCTTGCACGGGCAGCGCGAAGATCGGCCGGGCAATGGCGGACCTGGGCTCGGTCGGCGAGGTTGCCAGCGAGAGGGTCAGGCCAGCAATGCCGGTGCTCCCCTTCGTAGCGTGCCGCTGGATCAACTGTCGAAGATCGGCAATTTCCGCCATGAGGAGTCCATTCTGCATTGCCCGGCCAGGCTATCCCGGCCACGGCGCTCATCGTCCGGACGCGCTGCGGTCGTCACCGGCCCGGCCAGCGTGCCTCAGTTACGCAGTCGATGATGCCATGCTCATCACCGTACGCCGCGCTGCCAAGGTGTCCGCTACTCCCCGACAGGCCGTTGCCGCCCTGCTTCAAGCGCTGCCTGGTAGGGAGCACCACCCCGGCGATGCAACTCCCGCCCGATGCAACGACCTCAGCCGGCCCACATGAGGCGCATTGCTGTTACCATGCGCTACGTCTCCCTGCGGAGCGTTCGGTGTGTACAAGCAGACTTGCGAAAGAGAGGTTGGCTCATGTCGTCCCGGCTCGCTTCGTTGCGCCTGGCTCGTCGCCCACTGTTGGCGGCACTGGCGGCTGCGCCCTTTGCCGGCGCGTTGGCCCGTGTCCCTGGTGTGAGTGCTCAGGACCCCGTCGTGGTCACGATGGTTACAGACACCGCTGGTCTGGGTGACCAGAACTTCAACGACCTTGCCAAGGCGGGTCTGGACCGCGCGGTCGAAGAGCTTGGCGTCGAGGGCAAGGTTATTGAAAGCCGCGATGCCGCTGCCTACATCCCGAACCTGACCCAGGCCGCCGAGCAGGGCCAACTCACCGTTGGCGTCGGCTTCCTGCTGACTGAGGCGATCACGGAGGTCGCCGGCCAGTACCCGGATCACAGCTTCATGCTGATTGACTCCGTCTCCGAGGCGCCGAACGTCTCTTCGGTCACGTTCAAGGAACAGGAGGGCGCCTTCCTGGCTGGAGTCCTGGCCGCGCTCATGACCAAGTCCAACAAGCTTGGTGTGGTCGGTGGCATCAAGATTCCCCCGGTTGAGCGCTACGCGGTCGGCTTCGAGGCCGGCGCCAAGTCGGTCAACCCGGATATCGACGTCGTCGTCGCCTACGCGGACACCTTCGATGACCCGGCGCTGGGCAAGGAACTGACGCTCGCGCAGTACAACCAGGGCGTGGATATCGCCTTCCCGGTCGCTGGCAAGACGGGCGTCGGCTCGTTCGATGCCGCCAAGGAGAAGGGCGAGGGCTTCTGGGTCATCGCGGCAGACACGGATCAGAGCCAGCTTGGCGCGGAAGTCCAGCTCGCCGTCTCCGAGAAGGGTGTCGATACCGCCCTTTTCCTCGCCGCGCAGGAAGTCGTTGAGGGCACCTTTGCCGGCGGCGCCAAGACGCTTGGCCTGGCGGAGGATGGTGTCGGCCTCGGCCACCCGAATGCCGCCGTGCCGCAGGAGGTGCTGGACACGGTTGCCGCCTACGAGCAGGCGATTATCGACGGCGTCATCGTGGTCCCGGCTGATGAAGCGGAACTGGCAGCCTTCACGCCGGTTGCACTCGATGGTGCAGCGACTCCTGTTGGAACTCCGGCCGCCTAACCTGATGCCGCCGCCCGGGGCAGCCAGGCTGCCCCGGGCCGGAGACCCTCATGTCAGACACGCAGTCTGCCAACCTCCAACCCAACGCCATTGAGATGCGGGGAATCGTCAAGCGATTCCCCGGTGTCATTGCCAACAACGGTATTGAACTTTCGGTCGCGCGGGGCGAAATACACGGGCTGCTGGGGGAAAACGGCGCCGGCAAATCGACCCTGATGAACATCCTCTTCGGGCTCTACCACCCGGACGAGGGTGAAATCCTGGTCAATGGCCGGCGCGTCCAGTTTCACAACGCGCGTGATGCCGTGCTGGCGGGCCTGGCCATGGTGCACCAGCACTTCATGCTCATCCCTCGTTTCTCTGTCACCGAGAATGTCATCCTTGGCTCCGAGGGCGCGAACCTGGTCCTGGACCGCAAGGAGGCCGGCCAGCGCGTCGCCGAGATTGGCGCGCAGTACGGCCTCAATGTCGATCCGGGCGCGATCGTCGGCACGTTGCCGGTCGGCATGCAGCAGCGCGTGGAAATCCTGCGGGCGCTCTACCAGGGCGGCAGCACCCTGATCCTGGATGAGCCCACCGCACTGCTCACTCCCCAGGAAGTCGAAGAGCTGTACGCCGTGCTTGACCGCCTGCGCGCAGGCGGTAGCACCATCATCTTCATCACGCACAAGCTGCGCGAAATCGCGGCGGTGACTGATCGGGTGACAGTCATTCACCGTGGGAAGACGGTGGGATTGCGCGACACCGCGCAAACAACGTCTGCTGAACTGGCCGAACTGATGGTGGGCCGCAAGGTTTCCCTGCACGTGGACCGCCCGCCGGCCCACCCCGGCGAGCCGGTCCTGATTGCGCGCGACCTGCACGTTGCCGGGTCACAAGGGAAGGCTGTACTGGACAGCGTCGATTTCGCGTTGCGGCGGGGTGAGATTCTCGGTGTCTGCGGGGTGGAGGGAAACGGCCAGGCCGAACTGATCGAGGTGCTGGCCGGCCTGCGCCAGCCAGACTCGGGCGCGGTGCTGTTCAAGGGTGACGATGTCACCGCGCAGGGGCCAAATGCACGCCGGGAGATGGGCCTCTCCTACATCCCGGAAGACCGCCACGGCCGCGGCCTGGTGCTGCCCTTCTCCCTGACTGAAAACCTGCTCCTGGGCAACGCGGATGTCGCGCCGTTCAGCAAGGGTGGCCGTATCGATTACCCCGGCACGCGCGAACTGACGGACCGCCTCATGCAGGAGTTCGACGTCCGCGCGCCCTCGCCGGAAACGGCAGCAGGCGCGCTCTCCGGCGGCAACCAGCAGAAGTTGATCATCGCGCGCGAGCTGCATCGCGAGCCCGATGCGCTGCTGGCGATCCAGCCCACCCGTGGCCTGGACGTGGGGGCAATCGAATTCGTGCACAAGCAACTCGTGGCGGAGCGGGACAAGGGGCGAGGCGTCCTCTTGCTCTCCTTCGACCTGGACGAAATTCTTGATCTCAGTGACCGCATCCTGGTGCTCTGCGGCGGCCGCATTGTTGGCGATTTCGCGAACGGTGAGGTCTCTCGCACCGAACTGGGGTTGCTGATGGGCGGGCGGACACTCGATGAACTCGCAGGCGCCGCCGACTGACGCGGGCGCTGCCTCCATCTGGCAGCGCCTGTTCGCCGGCCTTCCGACGCTGCTCTCCTCGCTCCTGGCAGTCGCCATTGCGCTGGCCGCCGGGGGCGTAGTAATCGCGCTCTCCGGGGACAACCCGTTCCCCGCCTACCAGGCGCTCTTCGAGGGCGCGTTCGGCAGCCAGCGGGCGATTGCCGAGACCCTGGTGATGGCGACTCCACTCATCCTGGGAGGTCTCGCCTTTGCGGTGGCAGCCAGGGCCGGGCTGTTCAACATCGGGATCGAGGGCCAGATGGTCATGGGTGGTCTGGCGGCCGGCCTCACCGCCGCCGTCGATCCCGGCCTGCCGGCGATCATCCACCTGCCGCTCGCGCTCGTGGTCGGCACCATTGCCGGCGGCATCTGGGGCTTCATCCCGGGGATCCTCAAGGCCAAAACTGGAGCGCATGAGGTGATCACCACCATCATGCTCAACTACATCGCGTATCGCATCACCACCGTCGTCATCGGCCGTGAGGACCTGCCGCTGGTCAACCCAGCCCTGCAGGCGACGCAGCCCGCGATGGAAGTCGCCGAGTTGCCAATCCTGCTGCCGGGCACACGCCTGCACGCGGGCTTCATCATCGCCATCATCGCCGCCATCGTGATCTGGTATCTGCTCTACCGCACCGTCTTCGGATACAAGCTGCGCACCGTGGGTCTCAGCTCCGGGGCCGCCGCCTACGCCGGGTTCTCCTGGGGCCGCACCATCGCGGTGGCCATGCTCATCAGTGGTCTGCTGGCGGGCCTGGGGGAAGCGGTGGACACGCTGGGGCTGCACGGCCGCTTCTACAACGTCGCGATCGGGCTGGGCTTCACGTCCATCGCCGTTGGGCTGGTCGGCCGCAACCAACCCTTCGGCGTTGTGCTGTCGGGCCTCCTTTTCGGGGCACTGGCCGCTGGTGCGACCAGGATGCAGAACACCGCTGGTATCTCCCGCGACATCGTCTACGTGTTGCTCGGCTTCGTCATCTTCTCCGTCTCCGCGCTGGCCGCCGTGCAGCAGTTCCGCAACGCGCGTCGCCAGGCAGCGCGGGCACGCAGCATGACACGGGACCGCGCCGCCAATGAATCCGGTGAACCACTGGTGGAGCCGCCAGCTCCCCCACGCACGATCTAACGTGAGCCAATCGGCCCTGATGGGAGGGGTTCCCTGGACGCTCTGACCAACTTCTTTACGGTGGCGCTGCTCACGGCGACGCTGCGCTCCGCCGCGCCGCTGGTCTTCGCGGCCATGGGCGGCCTGCTCTCGGAGCGCTCCGGCGTCACCAACATCGCGCTCGAAGGCTTCATGCTGATGGGCGCGTTCGCCGCTGTGGCCGGCACCTGGTTTTCCGGCAACCCGTTTGTCGGGCTGGCGGTGGCCATGCTCACGGGGGGTGTGGGAGCGGCGATCTTCGCGTTCTGGGCGGTTTCCCTGCGTGCCGACCAGATCGTGGCCGGCACCGCCATTGTGCTGCTCGGGCTTGGCCTGACCTCGTTCCTCACCGAGCAGGTCTGGGGGCAAGCCGGCGGCTCACCACCGGTGCAGCGCCTGCCCACCATCGGCGCCGGCATGAACATCCTGTTGCCGGTCGCCTTTCTCCTGGTGCCCCTCACGCACTGGTTCCTGTTCAAGACGAAGGCCGGGCTGCGGGTCATGGCCTGCGGCGAGCACCCGGCAGCGGCCCAGAGCGTCGGCATCGACGTCGCGCGCTATCGCTACGCCATGGTCATCACGTCCGGCGTCCTGGCCGCGATGGGCGGGGCCTACCTCTCCATCGGGGACCTGTCGCAGTTCTCGACCAATATGACCGCCGGACGCGGGTTCATTGCCCTCGCAGCGGTGATCTTCGGCAACTGGATGCCGTGGGCCACGCTCGGCGCGGCGCTCCTGTTTGGGTTCGCCCAGGCGCTGCGCTACCAGGTGCAGGCGCTGGATCTTCCCATCTCCCAGGACATCATCATCGCCCTGCCCTACTTGCTGACCCTGATCGCGGTGACAGGGCTGCTACGCAAGTCGGCCGCGCCTGCCGGGTTGGGTAAACACGCCACCGATCATTAGCACTGCCTACGGGTTTTCTGCCGGAAATGCACGGACCCGGTCACGTGACCGGGTCCGTACGGGAAGGGGAGGGGTGGAGCGTGTGCGGCGCTCCACGGGCTCTGGGAGAGAACACCCGCCCTTGTCTGCATGATGCTCTCGTTTCAGCTTACGTCCTCACCCGCCGGGCGGATTCATGCTGAAGGGGAAACGCCTCCGCTGGGAGGGGTTTCCCCTTCAGCCGCGCAAGACTTCGGCTTGTTGGGGAAAAAGGACCCGTTATGCCCCGGCCTGCGCATCCCCGCTGACGCGGCCGGCACGCTGGCGTGCCTGCAGTTGCGTGATGCCCACGATCACGCCGGTAAGCAACACGGAAATGATGACTTCCACAACCGTGGTGGTGTGGATGCGCGTGGAAATGACCGCGTCATGGAAGAACATCGCGACCGCAGAATGCACCAGCACGAGGACACCGATGTACAACACTGCCGGGAAGCGGCCAAGCAAGCGTGCGACAAGTTCGCTGCCGAACAGGATGATCGGGATCGAGAGCATCAGGCCGAAGATCAGCAGACCCAGGTGCCCATGCGCCGCGCCACCAACCGCCAGGATGTTGTCCAGGCTCATGACGACATCCGCCAGGATGATCGTGCGCACCGCCTCACCCAGCGTATCGGCCTCGTGCACGTTGCCATGCGCCTCGTCGTGCGGGCGCAGGAGCTTGAAGGCGATGTAGATCAGCAGAACGGCGCCGATGGCCTGCAACCCCTGCACGCCGAGCAGGATCGTGGCGAGCGCCGTGAAGATAATGCGCAGCCCGATAGCGCCCGCGCCGCCCAGGAGAATGGCCTTCCGGCGGTTCTCATCCGAGAGGTTGCGCGCCGCCATGCCGATGACGACGGCGTTGTCTCCTGAGAGTACAAGGTCAATAACGACGATGCTGAGAATCGCGGCGAGATTGTCAAACACGGAGAGCGACGGTCCTTCCTCAGAGCTCGTGGCCCGCGCGCACCGCTACAGGGTCAAGCTCACCGCCCATGAGCGTACCACGCTCCGGTGGCCTGATCTCAGCCGAGAAGCACACGGTCGATGACCGCGACGGCGAAGATTCCCGCCAGATACCAGAGCGAGTAGAAGAACATCTGCCGCGCGGCCCGCTTGCTGGGCTTGCGATAGAGCAGCACCGCGTAGGCCAGGAACAGCCCGTTCAGGACGATTGCGCCCACCAGGTAGATCCACCCCAGGCCGAATGGGGTCAGGGCGACGCAGCCCACCGCCAGGATCGCCGTGTAGAACAGAATCTGGCGTCGCGTCTCCAGTTCTCCGCGCACTACCGGCAGCATCGGCACGGCGGCGCGGGTGTACTCGCCCTGCTTCAGGAGTGCCAGTGCCCAGAAGTGAGGTGGGGTCCAGGCAAAAATGATCAGGAAGAGCCCCCAGGCCAGCGGCGTCAGGTCCCCGGTCACCGCCGCCCAGCCCACCAGCGGTGGCGCGGCGCCGGCGGCGCCACCGATGACAATGTTGTAGGGCGTGGAACGCTTCAACCACAGCGTATAGATCAAGACGTAGAACAGGTTGCCAGCCAGTGCCAGCAGCGCCGCGAGCCAGTTGACCCAGATGCCCAGCATCAGCACCGCTGTCGCGGACAGGGTGACGCCATAGATCAACGCGGCCTGCGGACTGACCCGACCCGCCACAATGGCGCGGTTGCGAGTACGGGACATTTCGCCGTCGATATCGCGGTCGATGTAGCAGTTGAGGACGCTGGCGCCACCGGAGGCGAGAACGCCACCCAGCAACGTGACCACCACCAACCAGAGCGGGGGCAATCCCCGCTCCGCGATCAGCATGGCGCAGAAGGTGGTGGTGAGCAGCAGGGACATGATGCCCGGCTTGGTCAGCGCGATGTAGTCGGCGACAACCTGTTTCGCCGAAGCCCACGCGGGCAGCGGCGCAGCCATGGCCAGGGCGGGCGCAGCCACGGCCATCGCTCCGGAGCTATCGGGCAACGGCACGTGCACCTGCGGAACGCGTGAGTTGCCCGCGGGAGCCACCCGCGCAGCAGACGGCTTGCTGTCTGCCCGTGGGGTGCTCCAGGCGGCCAGGGCCAGCGCGGCCAGGATCACCCACAGGAGCGTCGCCAGGAACAACTGCGGCGTTGTCACCCAGGCCGGGTTTCCACCCGCCGCTCCAGCAGCATTCAGTGCTGTCTGGGCGATCACCACGAGCACCGCCAGCATCGCGAGGAAACGCACGCGGCCGCCGGAGCCACTCCGATAGGCCGCCAGCAGCGTTCCCCCCGCTGCCAATGCGCCGAGCAGGGCGGTCGCCTGATACCCGAGATGGGCGGTCACACGGGGCGCGGACCCAAATTCAGGCTGCTCGCAGCCCGGCCATGTGGTGCAGGGCGCCGCGCCACCGGTGCTCGTCGCAGCACCGAAGACGACGAGAAAAAGCACAATAGTCGCCCCGGCGGTGGCGACGAGCGCCAGGCGGCGGTCCGCATTTGGCACGGGCCAGGGCCCGGCTGGAGCCGGGTGCGAGGACGCTCCTCGTTGGGCCGCTGCCGCGAGGGTGGTCGCCAGGGCCAGGCCAATGAAGAGCATGGCGGCGGTGAGATGCAGGACCGCGATGAGCGCGGGCGCGGCGAGGACGGCGGTCAGACCGCCAACCACGATTTGCAGCAGGAGCACCGCCAGTCCGGAGACCGCCAGGGCGCGCACTCGCGCCGATGCTTCCGGGGTGATGCAGGCGGCGACCGTGGTGGCGCCGGCCAGGAGCAGCACGGAAATTGCGAGGATGCGGTGGGCAACCTCAACCAGCGCCGCCCACTCCAGAGGTGGCATGATCTGCCCGTTACAGAGAGGCCACTCGTTGCCGCAGCCGGTCCCGGCTGGATGCAGGCGCGCCAGGCTGCCCACCACAATTAGCGCCAGCGTGACCAACAGTGTGGCCAGCGCCAGTCGATACACCCGGGTCATCTCATCCCCAGAATTGTCCACGCGTTCAGGCGCCGTCGTTTTGTCCTATGCAAAGCGGCGGCCAGTAATTGGCATTGTAGCTATCTTCAGCCATTGCTCGTCCGCGCCTACGAGGAATCCCGCGCAGTGCGGAACCCGGCAGCCTGGGCTGCTTCTGGCGTCGAGAAGCAGAATTCGGCGATGGTGCGCGCATACGAGCGCGACGTTTGGTCATGGTAGAGCATGGAGTGCCGGTTCCCCTTGATTGGGAAGCCAGGAGGACACTCGGTAGTGCCATTACCGGTGACGGCGCCCTCAGGCACCGTGGATGGACCAAGAGGGCCCGTTGCATCGACCGGAGCAGGGAGTGCATTTCCAGCCTGGGCAGGTACCGCCTGAGAGGCAGCACTCGCATCCGCAGGGGTCGTGGCGGCCTGGGCATCGCCAATGGCTTCAAGCGATTCCGCCGGCAACACCGGAGCCGAACGCCCGAGCCCGAGCCCATAGCCAGACAGGGGGCGAGCCGGGGTCAGCAGTGAGGTATGCGCCTTGCGCTGCTCCTCCTGTGCCGAAGGACCTTGCTCCCAATCCTCTGGTTTAACCTCAGCGCCCGGGGCGAAGCTGTACATGCCCAGGATGCTCTGTGCGGTGCCGTACTCCGTCAGTGGCCGCAGGACCGATGCCAGGGGTTGCATGGACCCACGGGGCTTACCGACCAGGTCCGGCGTATCCGGCGTTTCACCGGGCCGTTGCGGCGAGTGCTCTGCGCCCGGGGCCGCGGGAGATGGCGGCACGTGATCCGAGGCGGCACCGACCGGTGGAGGGCCCACCGGATCAATGCTGTTCAGCGTGCGCTTCTGGCCCGTCCATTCCGCCATCAGTTGTCCCTATCCCTGTTGTAAAGCACAGCCTAACGTCTCCTGCTTCAGAGAGAATACCGCGAACGGCCCTGGGCACGGTTATTCCGGATCGCGATTGTTGATGATCTGGCAGTAGCCATCCAGCCCGATGTTCCCGCCGGAGATGGTGACGCCCACCCGCTTGCCGCGCCCATCCACCTTGCCGGTCATCAGCGCGGCCAGCGCGGAAGCGCCGCTCGGCTCCACCACCAGCTTCATCCGCTCGAAGAGGAAGCGCATCGTGTCACGAATCTCGTTGTCGGTGACGGTGACGATACCCTTCACCAGTGGCCGTGCGGTCGGCCAGGTCAGTTTGCCGGGCGCTTCGGTCTGCTGGCCGTCGGCGATGGTGCGCGGCACCCCCGTCAGGGGCAGACGCTCTCCAGCCGCATAGGACTGGGCCCAGTCGTCACCGGCGGCGGGCTCCACGCCCCAGACCTCAATGTTCGGATAGAGTGCCTTGGCGGCAGTCGCACAGCCAGAGAGCAGACCACCACCTCCGAGGCAGACGAGCAGCAGGTCCAGTTCCCCTGTCACCTCCAGCAATTCCAGCGCGGTGGTGCCGTTTCCGGCCATGACTTTCGGATGATCGTAGGGAGGGATCACGGTTGCGCCGAGGTCGGCAGCCACCTGGTTGGCGATGGCGACACGGTCCCCGGTGTAGCGGTCGTAGAAAACGATCTCCGCACCGTAGCCGCGTGTGGCCGCAATCTTGGCCGGCGGCGCGTCGTTCGGCATGACGATGGTGGCCGGGATGTCGAAGAGCTTCGCCGAGAGCGCCACGGCCTGCGCATGATTTCCGGACGAGTTGGTGACCACCCCATGCGCCCGCACGTCCGGTTCCAGCGAGGCGACGGCGTTGTAAGCGCCGCGAAACTTGAAGGCCCCGATGCGCTGGAAGGTCTCCACCTTCAGGAAGACCTCGGCGCCGGTCTCCTCGTCCAGCGTGGTCGAGGTCATGACCGGCGTGCGATGCGCAACTCCGCGCAGGCGCTCTGCAGCCGCCTGGACATCGCTGAAATCAATTGCCGGGCCGGGCACGGTTGCTGTCTGATCAGTAACGCTCATCGTTGTCGGGCCTCCCCAGGACGGGTGTTTGTCGTCAGCAGACGATCCGGTCATTCACCGTCGATATGCTACCGTCAGGATCGCGGTTCTGCGCACGATCGGCGCGTCCTCAAGCCCACGTTGGAGATTCCCATCAGCATTGGCCTGGGCACCAGCAAACAGGAGCCGCGTCGTCCAGGCTCCACGCGTCATGCTGCGCTGGCGGCCATGTTCCTGTTTCTCCTCTTCGGGCTTGTCTACGGGAGCTGGGTCTCCCGTATCCCCGCCGTCCAGAACGCCCTCTCCCTCAATGACGCCGAACTCGGCCTTTCTCTTCTCAGCATGTCGGTCGGCTCCATTCTCGCCATGCCCGTAACGGCCCTGCTGCTGCGGCGCTGGGGCAACATGTGGGTGGTACGCGGCTCCACCGCGCTCCTCGCGCTCGGGCTACCGCTCATCATCACCTCAGCGACGCAGTGGCAGTTGACCCTGGTGCTGCTCATCTTCGGCGTCGTCTTCGGTACCGTCGACATCTCGGCAAATGCCTACGCCGTGGCCATGGAAACGCGCCGTGACCGGCCCATGATGTCCTCCATGCACGGGTTGTTCAGCGTCGGTGGCCTCATTGGCGCAGGCGTGACGGTGGTGGCGGC
>JALYWD010000073.1 GCA_030852885.1 Chloroflexota bacterium
GTGGCGCTGTCGGTAGCCGGAGCCGCCAGCGCGGGATCGGCGACTGCGGGGTCCACGCTGGCGTCAGGCACGGCCAGGGTCGGATCGAGCGCGACCGGCTCTGCCTGCTGCGCCAGAAGCTGCTCGGCAATCCAGCCAGATGTACCGCCGCCCGTCACGGGCACAAACCCGTTCTGAGCCGCGCCATCCACCGTGAGCGGTGTCCCGGGTGGCAGGACCTGCATGATGCTGGCGTCCGCGCTGGGGCCTGTTCTCAGATTGGCGTCTGTCATCGTGGCGGCGCCAACGGGAGCCGCCGGCGCCATGATCGGATCCTGCGCCACCACCGGGTCTTGCGAAACGACAGGCGCCGCCTCGACCGGCGCAACGTCCGCCAGGGCCGGGTCGCTTGCCATCTCCACAGCCTCAGGCGCCCACGCGTCTTCCGTCTCAACGGGCGCGGCGTGAACCGGAACCGCTTCCGTGCTCCCTGCGCCAACATACCCGGCGGGTACGTAGCCGGTAGCGCCATTGGCGCTGACCGGGGACCAGAGCGAGCCATCGGGCGCGGAAACCGCGTCACCAGTGATCTGGAGCGCGCTGCCGTCCGCCAGTTCGCTCACGGCGGCGGCATCCCAGCCGGGGGCATCGCGCAGCAACACCACTTCCCCGCCGGAGGCGATGATCGGCGCACCATCCTGCGCGGCCACGTCCATCGACAGCGGGCCACATGTCAGCGCAACCACCACCGCGCCCACCAGCAGGCGGCACACCGGGTGGCAACCCCGGGTCAACATTTTCCCTTCCCTCCGGCGCGCCGTGATCGCCAGTGATCACGGCAGCCAGCGCCGTTTCCCTTGCTTGTGCGTCAGAACGGCGGGGCCATCCCTGTCCCCGCCGCGTCCATTCCACCCTGGCATACGTGCAAAGCGGAAGCGCGGTTCTCTGGCTGGAACGCGCGCGCGGGGTGGGATGTTTCTGGGATATCCTGAAACAGGACTGCCGGAGCGCGCAGGGGCCATGCCGCTGGCGAGCTAATCCACGCCGCACCGCTCGCGCGAACGGTGCTTGCCCAGCTACGTGCGTTTGCGGGCAACCGCGGCATCCGCGAGAGAAACACGGGAGGGAGGCGCCATGGCGCCACGCAAGGCGGCATCCACGGAATGGCCTCGTCTCGACTTGCCAAAGCACCGGATCCAGAGCCTGGCCATGATGTGGACCACGGAGCTTGAAGACTTCGCCGATGCGGACTACGGCATTGACCTGTTCGAGGATCTCATCGAAGAGGGCATGTACAGCGCCCTGGTGCGCTACAAGCGCGGCGGCGTGAACCTGCGCTGCGTGCAGGTCGCGTTGCCCCGTTTTGAAGGCGGATACGAGGTGCACGTGCAGTATGAACGGGATCCTGACTGGCTCCCGTTGACCATGACGAACGACAAACCGGGGGTGGAGGCCTTTGCCGCACTCGCCCGGGATATCGACGACGCGTCATCGGCAGAGTGCCGGGTCGAGCTCTTCTACCCGGCTGACGGTGGCTACGAGACGGTCGTCCACCTGCCCTTCGAACTTGGCCCGCCCACACCCGCGCCGTGGCCGATTGGCGCGGTGATCGGCCTGCGTGGCATCGGGGTCAACCCGGACAACCCGGACCAGCCGACGTGCCGGTTCACGCTCGAGCGGGACACCGAGGCCAACGTCGTGCTGCTCCTCGAATTCACCGTTCACCTGCCTCCAACCCCCGAGGCGGCAACCACCGTGCTCAAGCAGGCTGCGGTGCTTTCGGAACACTATGTCCGGCCCGCGCCCCGCTGAAATCGGGGCACGGGCTCGGAACTGGCTGGCGGCCTAACCCAACGTCGACTGGTAGTACGGAGTATTAACTGCGCGGGCGAAGGCCTTGCGGGCGGCCTTGGAGCTCGTGACCCGCCAGTCCACCTCGGCGGTTGCCTGGATTTCTCCGTTCGCATTGGTGTCGAGCCCGGTGGCAATCTTGCTGAACCAGGAGATCGCCTTCACGCGAGGGTACTTGTTGGGCAGTTGCTCCAGCAGGGCATCGCTGATCCAGCGTGCCTTGTCGCCACCCTCCTCGGATGAGGCAAACTCGCCGATGAAGATCGGCTTGTCGGAGAGGGCGACGAGCTGGTTGTAGGTGCGGTCGAAGACCTGGGAAAACGACTCCCATTTTGACTGGCTAGGCCAACTGACCCAGTAGACAGACGTCCCCCAGTTGTAGCCATTCATCCCCACCCAGTCGACGTACTCGTCACCGGGGTAGACATCCTGCAGCGTGGCCGGAACGCCGTTGTAGGCAATGTTCGGGTTCCAGACCCAGCGGACGTTGGTGACCCCGGCCTTGGTGAAGCGATTGTGGATGTAGCGCCAGGCCTGGCGGTAGTCCCCGGGCTGGTTGCCATTGACGCCCACACCCCACGTGGTCCAGTCGCCATTCATCTCATGGGCAAACTTGAGGTAGACCGGCTTGCCGTACTCCTTGAGACCCGCGATCCAGCTATCGATGTACCCGTCGAAGTTGCCGCCAAAGATGTTCGAGAGGCTGTACTTCGGCTGATTGACCGGATGGCCGTTCGTCGCACAGGGATGCCAGGCGATCACCGGGGTCATCCCCCAGGAATCGTAGGTCGCCAGGTCTTCGCGGCACCCATCGTCGAAGTTGCCACTCTCCCAGTCCTCGTACCAGATCACGAAGTCCAGCGAGCGGCCAATCTGGCGGTGGAAGTCCGTAAGCACGGACCGGTCATCGAGCGCCCACGGAATGTACGCGCCTACCGCTACGTTGGCCTTCTGCAGCGCCGGATTGTTCAACCTCTGCTTTTGCTTGTTCTTGTTCTTGTTCTTGCGCTTCTTGCGACGCCTGCCCTTTTTCTTCTTCGCCTCGGACTCCGCGTCGAGGCTGCCGAACGACACAGCGGCGGCCACAAGCCCTGCAACCGCCTGCCGTCGCGTCGTTTCGGGCGCGGCAAGGCCGGGCGCCAGGGCGCCTGAGATCATTTCCTTCAAGGCCAATTATCCCCAAACCCATGCGCGCATTGGCGCTATGGATACTCTTCGTCGCGCCCCAGCGTGTCACTGGACACACTGGTCGAGATTGTTCATCCGCGACACAACTCCCTCGGTAAGGATACGTACGCAGTGTACGATCGGGATTCATCGCCGAGGGATACCAGCCGGGCAATCCCGGCTCAATCGCAACGAAGAGTTCGCACCAGACACGCGGGGAGCGCGCTGTCTGGCGGAGAGTGGCGCCGGAGACCTATGCCCCGGCGGCTGGCACCGTGCCTCCAGCCTGTTTGGCATTGGCCCGGATCGCAACCTGGCCGTTCTCGACCCGGACCTCGTAGGCGGCAATGGGCATCATCGCCGGTCCGTGGATGAGCGCACCATCCGTCAGGCTGAAGACCGAGCCGTGCCAGGGGCAGGTAACCGTTTCACCGTCGATCGTTCCTTCATCGAGTGGCCCGCCGAGATGGGGACACGTCGCGCCAACCGCCAGGATGGAATCCCCTTGCCGGAGCAGCATGACGGGTGTGCCGTCGGGCTCTACCCGGAGCGGCTTGCCATCCTGGAGATCATCCAGCGCGGCGACGGACGTCCATTTCGTGGGCGGCTTTTCGAAGGCGGCGTGGTCGACGCCGATGCCCAGGTCATAGGCAAGTTCGCCACCAAGCCAGGCCGAGGCGGCGCCGATACCGAAGGCCGCAGTGGAGAGCGCAACGCCGTTTCTGCGTTTTCCCTGCTTGCGCAGCACCCAGGAACCAGCCATGAGTGTGGCAGTTGCGGCGTTGAGCAGGGCGTGGAGTGCGCCAAGCCTGCGCGGCCCCTGCTGGCTGGTCGCGTCCTGATATTGTGCCGCCCCGGTGACCGCCGCGCCAGCGGAGCCAGCCAGCCCCAGGGCAAGACACAGGTCAGCGGCGCGTTCTTCGCCCATCAGGTCGAAGATCATCATCGCTGACCAGGACCCCAGCGGCACCGACACGACCGCGGCGTGGAGCGGATGCCCCAGCCAGGTGCCGTAGAGCAGATCACGCGGTCCGCGCGGCGCATCCTCTCCCAGGACCGGCGCAAAAACCTGCTCCATCGTCGCCGCGACACCGTCCAACCAGGGCAGGCGGTGCACGATCTCATGCTCTACCCCGACTGTCTCCACCCTTGCTGTCATGACATCTCCTTACCCATGGGGAGAGCTCACCTTTGTGTGAACGACGATAAGGGACAGATCTTCCCCACAAAGACGTGACTTACGATTGCTATGCAGGGTGCGGGCCAGACATCGGCGACTTGCGAATAGTCCCATCCTGAACTGGGACAACGCGTCGACGTGTCGCCGGGAACTTCGACCGGTCGACGCGTCTCTCTCATTCCTGCGGCCACGGGGAGATGTCGAGTCGCGTTCCCGGCCCAGAGAACGAGATACTGAGCCTGCGGGCTCAGCATGGCAGGGGAGGGCGGGCTCAGAATGACAGGCAAGGGGGCGTGCTCACCAGCCACCTGTCCGTAGCCGGTGTACTCAAGAACGCGAACTATGGTGAAATGACGGCCGGGGGCAAGCGTCATCGCCTGCGTGGTGGCGTTCCGATTCTGTTGTCATGGATTTTCATTGCCAGGAGCACGCTGTTGTCTGACCGGCCATTTCGCTTTGGTGTGCAGCTTCGCGGTGCAAGCTCCGGCCGCGAGTGGCGGGAGAAATGCCGCAAGGTCGAGGCCCTTGGCTACGACACGCTCGCCGTGGCCGACCATTTCCCACGCGGCCTGGGCCCCTTCGCCGCGCTGGCAACCGCGGCTGCCGTGACCGACGGGATCCGCGTCGGCACCTTCGTCTTTGCCAACGATTTCCGGCATCCGGCCGTGCTCGCCAAGGAAGCCGCGACACTTGATTTGCTCTCAGACGGACGGCTCGAGGTAGGCATCGGCGCGGGGTGGCTACGCTCCGAATACGAGGCGACCGGCATTCCCTTCGATCGGGCCGGTGTCCGTATTGACCGCCTGGCCGAGGCGATTCCTCTCATCAAGCGCCTGTGGACCGAGGACAACGTGACGGCTCAGGGCCGCTTCTATCAGGCAACCGACCTCTCGATCACGCCACGTCCCGTCCAGGCTCCCCATCCACCGCTCCTGGTTGGCGGCGGCGGGCAGCGCATTCTCTCGCTGGCAGCGCGGCACGCTGATATCGTGGCGCTGAACCCGCGCGCCACGCCGGAGGGCGCGCCGGATCACACCGACATCACGGCCGAAGCAACCGCGCAAAAGCTGATGTGGGTGCGTGACGTGGCTGGAGAGCGCTTTCCGGACCTGGAACTGAACATCGTCGTGCTCCGCGTCGTTCCCACGGACGACCGCGAGGAGGCAGCTCACCAGCTTGCCCAGGAGTTGCACCTGACGCCAGCCGAGGTCCTGGAAAGCCCTCACGTGCTCCTGGGCTCTGCTGAGGAGATGGCCGAAACGCTCCAGCGACGGCGCAGCCAATATGGCATTTCCTACATCACGGTGACCGAGGATGGCCTGGAGCCATTTGCGCCGGTGATGGCGCGGCTGGGCAGGTGACGCTGGCAACCAGCATCTGGGCTATCCCTCGGCCACCCTCGGCTGGTACTGGAGCGCTTCGGCGATGTGCGCGGTGGCAATCTGCTCGGCCCAGGCGAGGTCGGCGGCGGTGCGGCCCAAGCGAGCCTGACGCTTCGCTTTATGCACCCGCCTGGACCAGTCGTAGGAATTCACGGGTCCGCTCCTCGCGCGGCGCCCCGAAAATCTCCTGCGGTGTTCCTTCCTCGACAATCACTCCGTGATCCATAAAGAGCACCCGATCCGCAACCTGACGCGCGAACCCCATCTCATGCGTTACGACCGCCATCGTCATACCTTGCAGGGCCAGTTCACGCATGATCTCCAACACTTCGCCCACCAATTCCGGATCCAGCGCGCTTGTCGCCTCGTCGAAGAGCATCGCTTCCGGATCCATGGCCAGGGCGCGCGCAATCGCGACGCGTTGCTGCTGTCCACCCGAGAGTTCCTCCGGGTAGTGATCCGCCTTCTCGGCCAGGCCAACCTGGGCGAGCAGCGACCGAGCCTTTTGCTCGGCCTCCAACTTGCTCATGCGCTTGACCTGTACGGGAGCCTCCATGATGTTCTGCAGGACCGTGAGATGCGGAAAGAGATTGAACTGCTGAAACACCATCCCGATTTTTTCACGGGTTGCAGCGATCCGCCGCGCTGGGTAGTTCTTTATTTTGCCGTTAACCAGGTCTCGATACGCGTTCTGGCCGTCGATCGTAATCCGGCCACCTTCTGGTTGTTCCAGGTAGTTGATACACCGTAACAGGGTCGACTTTCCGCTTCCCGACGGTCCGATGATGCACACGACTTCACCACGATCGATCGAGAGGGTAATCCCGCGCAGGACGTTCGTCTCCCCAAAGCTCTTGTGAATCGCTTCGAGCTGGATCATCTAACTCCGCTTTCTCACGTTGGCTCAATCGGCAGGCGCAGGCCCTCGGGGCTAACGCGACGCCGGTACCCTGCCTTCGTCATCTTCTCCAGGTGGCGAACGAGTATCAGGGATGGGTAGCAGACCAGGAAATACAACAAGAGCACCATGGTGTATATGGTGAAATAGTCATACGTTCTGGAAATGATGATCTGGCCGCTAAAGAGCAGTTCCTGCAGCGTGAGCACGGAGACCAATGACGTGTCCTTGAACAGGGCGACGAAGTAATTCCCCAGTGGGGGAATGACGATGCGTATCGCCTGCGGCAACACGATGCGTTGCATGGTGAGAGAGGGCCGCATCCCCAGGGCGGCGGCGGCATCAAGCTGACCGCGAGGAATCGCCTGAATGCCGGATCGATAGACCTCGGACAAATATGCGGAATAGTTGAGACTCAACCCCACAACGCCCGCGACAAAGGGGTCCAGACGAATGCCAATGGTTGGAAGAACGAAATAAATGTAAATGAGTTGCACGAGGAGCGGGGTCGACCGCATGAAATCGACGTAGAAGCCAGTCACGGTGCTGAGAATGCGGTTTTTCGACAGACGACAGAGCGCGACGATGATGCCGAGAACGAGGGAGATCGCGAGAACGATAAACGTCAACTCGACGGTGATCTTGAGTCCCTCGAGAAGAGCGGGCAGCGACTCTCGCGCGAGGGTCATATCGAATTTCGGACGTTCCACGAACCCTGCCCTTCTGGCGGCAATTCAGAGAAGGGAGACTGGCAGCGGCCCCAGCGTGGTGCTGATGACCGCTGCCCGCAGGACTGTTACGAGATTCCTGGCAGATACACGTTGTCTTTGGGAAGCCCAAACTGCTCCAGAATCTGGCCAATTTCTCCGCTGCCCCGCATCTCCGCGAGGGCCCGCGTGTAGGCGAAATTCAGGGTGCAATCGGCTTGGCGAAGGCCATATCGAGCGTAGCTGTATCCGTAGTCCGAGATGAGAATCGCGGGCGCGTCGATGTCAAGGGCCACAAGATTGGTGCTGTCGTTCTGCAACTGGTACGCGGCGAACTTCGTGTCGTCTTCCAGGATCACCGAAACACGACCCTGTTCGGCGGCAGCGAACTCAGCGGTATTGTCCTTGAAGGTCGTGACGTCTGCCCCCAGGAAATTGAGGTATTCCGCGGCAGCCGAGCCGCTGACGGCGCCCACCGTCACGCCGTCCCGCGTGAGATCGTCATATGACTGGATGTTGTCAGGATTGTCGCTGGTGGTGATCAATGCGGGTCCGTACCACCAGGCCGGGCCGGTGAAGGCAATGACCTTAACCCGGTCTGGCGTTTCATGAATGTTGTCGGCAATGATATCGATCTGATCCGCCTGCAGGGCCGGAATCAGCGAGTCCCACGGCATGATCTCGTAGTTCACGTTCGTGATGCCGATCCACGCGAGCGCCGCGTTGTTGATCGTCACGTCGATACCTTCCGGTTCATTCGTTTCCGAAAGGTAGGTGTAGGGAAAATCCGGGGTGATTCCGAGCGTGATCCCGTTCGCGACAGCGTCAGCATATGACGTATCGGTGCAAGCGAAATCTGGCGCGTGCGATGTCGTGATAGACCCCCCGGCTTCGGGAGTCTGGGCCATCGTCGCTGGAGCAAACACCAAGAGACTGAGAACGAGAATCGCGATCAGCTTTCGCACCACATAGTTCCTCTCCACTACGCTACAAGTCGACGCAATCGACCGCCAATAGCGCGATGCGCGCCGCGCCCGACCAGTCTCCGTTTCTGGGTGATCAACCGCGCCTGGCACCTCGATTGGATAACGCTAGCCTATCACATGATCACCGGGGGATTTTTGAGTTCGACACCCGTGGGTTCGTCTCGCCTGTCTTGTCGAGCGCGACGCATTACTGGTCGCAGCGGCGTGGGGGCTACATGTGCTAAGCGCGCCCGGCAATAGGGCGAACGCATCGACCACCAGGTGACTGGAGGATCGGTAAACGGGGCCAGTTTCCGCGGCATCAGGCTCTTGCCCCGACCGCAGCACGCCGAGGGCGATCACCTATCGCCGGGCGCTCTTAGCCCTCTGCGACGCGTGGCCGGTACTGGAGCGCTTCGGCGATGTGGGCGGTGCTGATCTGCTCGGCTCCGGCGAGGTCGGCGATGGTGCGCGCCAGCTTGATGACCCGGTGGTAGGCGCGCGGGGAGAGCGCCATCTGGCGAACGGCGGTACCAAGCAGGGTCTCGGCCGAGTCCTCCAGGGCCGCGAACTGGCGCATCTCCTTTGGGCCCATGTCGGCGTTGGTCAGGGCAGAGCTGCCGGCGAAGCGGCGGACCTGCAGAGCGCGGGCGCGCTCCACGCGCTCACGGATGGTGGCCGAACTTTCGCCGGAGCGGCGTTCGGTGAGCTGCTCGTGTGGGATGCGTGGGACATCGAGGTGGATGTCGATGCGGTCCAGAAGGGGGCCGCTGATGCGCTTCTGGTAGCGGGAGACGGCGCTGGCGGCGCAGGAGCAGGCCCGGCGCGGGTCGCCGTAGTAGCCGCAGGGGCAGGGGTTCATCGCCGCGATGAGGGTGAAGTTCGCGGGGAAACTGAGCGTACCGGCGGCGCGCGCCAGCGTCACGGTGCGGTCCTCCAGCGGCTGGCGCAGGCCCTCCAGCTTGGTCGCGCCGAACTCTGGCAGCTCGTCCAGGAAGAGCACGCCCCGGTGCGCCAGGCTGATCTCACCTGGACGCGGCCAGGAGCCGCCTCCCACCAGGCCGACATAGCTGGTGGTGTGGTGTGGCGCGCGGAAGGGGCGCTCCCGCATGAGCGGTGTCTCTGGCGGCAGTAGCCCGCGCACGCTGTAGATCTTGGTGACCTCCAGGGCCTCGGGCACCGTCATCACCGGCAGGATGGACGGAAGCGCGCGGGCCAGCATCGTCTTGCCGGAGCCAGGGGGGCCACTCATCAGCACATTGTGCGCGCCGGCGGCGGCGATCTCCAGGCCGCGCTTGACGTGCTCCTGCCCCTTGACGTCGGAGAAGTCGTTGCCCCGGTAGAGGGGTTCCTCCACCTCGGCGTCGGCGCTCTGGGGCGGAATCGGGACTTCGCCGGTGAGGTGGTGCACCAGATCGGTCAACGTGTGGACGGGGAATATCTCAATGGCGCCCACCATCGCCGCTTCGGGCGCATCGGCGGCTGGCACGAACGCGCGGCTGAGTCCCTTCGCCGCGCAGGCCGTGACCATGGAGATGATCCCCGGCACGTGCCGCACGACGCCGTCGAGCGCCAATTCCCCGACCACCAGCGCATCGTCCAGCAGCGGCGAGGGTGGCGCTTGCTTGCCCGCGATGAGCACCCCGAGCGCAATCGGCAGGTCGTAGGTGGGGCCGGCTTTCTTCAGGTCCGCCGGCGCGAGGTTCACCGTCACCCGGCCGAGGGGGAACTTGCCGCCGGAGTTGCGGACGGCGGCCCGAACACGGTCCTGGCTCTCGCGCACGGCGGCGTCGGGCAGGCCAACCACGACCATGCCCGGAATACCCTGGCCGACATCCACCTCGACTTCGACCAGCACGCCATCCAGCCCCACGACGGCGCACGAGAGAATCTTCGCCAGCACGCTGTTCCCTACCCGTTGTCCAATGATTCGGGCAGGGATTGTCGCACAGCGATGATTGCGCCCGGCAATTTCCGTGCAAGACGTGCGGCATCGTCTGGCTCCACGCCGCCCACCACCCTTGCGTTCACCGCGGGAGGACAACGATGGCATCCCTGGAAAGCACGCCGGCACGTGAGAGGGACCTGCTGAAAACCCTGGCGGTGAGCCAATTGCGTTGCGCGCCGCACATGAAAAGCGCCATGGTTGGAGCGCATCACAGCGCCAGTCCGTGGGCGCCTATTTCATTGACTGCGCACGCCTCGTAAAGTAGGATGCAAGAAATTCCGCCAAACCTTGCCAAGCAGCGGACATGGTTGCTCGTCGATTACGAGGGCCTCACCGTGATCACCATCAGCCCGCGAGTTCTCAGCATCATTGTTGATGCACCCGGTGTCAGCGCTATCGCGCCCGGGGAGAACCGGGGCGCCTGGCATCCTCGCTCATCGGCTCTGCCACGAGCTGGGCGCTGGCG
This sequence comes from Chloroflexota bacterium, assembly GCA_030852885.1. GTDB lineage: Bacteria > Chloroflexota > Chloroflexia > Thermomicrobiales > UBA6265 > JACCXM01. The sequence continues at coordinate 10,544 of JALYWD010000073.1, forward strand.
GAATAACGCGTCACCAGGGTGGTCATGAGCATCTGGGCGGCTTCTCCAGCAGACGGCCTGACGAACGATTTTCTCGCAGCAGATGGCCGTGCCGATGGCCTGACGATGGCGCGAGCTATGGCTCGCGCGGGCCTGGAGGAGGTTCCTGGGATCGAAGGCGTGCAATCAACGATGATTGGGCAGCGGCCAAAGAGCAGTCAGTCACAGGGAGGCAGCGCATGAAACAGCAGAACAGTCTCGCGCGGCGGGAACTCTTGAGGGGAACAGCAGCGGTCGCCGCCGGCCTGGCCCTGCAGCGACATGGCCTGGCCCTGGCGCAGGACGCGTCACCGACGGCCGAGCCCGAGGAAGTGACGGCCCGGGAAGCGGTTGAAGGGAAACTCAACGTCAGTTGGTGGTCCCACAACAACCCGGCCTTCGTCGCCGCCAACATCGAGATGATCGATCGCTTCCAGGCGGCCAATCCCGACATCAACATCACCTATCAGTACTTTCCGTACGACATCTTCATCAGCAAGCTGCAGGCAGGCTACAACTCCGGCACCGTCGCGGATATCCAGCAGATGTTCGGCACCTGGGTGACGCAGTACGCCGGCTTCGGTTTGCTCGACCCTGTCCCGGCGAATCTCTCCGAGGGCATGGCGGACCGCTTCTTTGCGGCCGCGATCGGCGCCTATGGGCTGAATGACCAGTACTTCGGCATGCCCAAGGAGTACAACCTCGAAAACGGCTCGATGCTGGTCAACCCAGCCCTGCTCGAGGAAGTTGGTGTCACCGACACGCCAGCGACCTGGCAGGAGTTGATGGACAACGCCGTCAAGGCCACCAAGTACGACGATCAGGGCCGCATCACGCAAGCCGGGTTCCTGATGGCCGGCAACGACGCCATCACGTTCCTCTTCCTGGCCATGATCCTGCAACAGGGCGCCACCTACTGGGCGGACGATGGCGTCCATGTCAATTTCCAGACCGAAGCGGCCGCGAAGGCCTGGCAGGCCGAGACGGACATCGTCACCAAGTACCACGTCGAAGATGAGACATCGATCCCCAACCAGGATCGCTATGTCGTCTTCTTCCAGGGCAAGGGCGCGATGTGCATGGTCGGCCCCTGGGCAATTGCCGTTGGGCAGACCGACTATCCGGATCTGGAGTTCGATTACGTCAACATGCCGACCTTCGCCGGGGAAGATTATCTCTTCGCGGCCGAGTCCGGCTGGGGAGAGGTGGTGAACGCCAACGCCCCGGCCGAGAACAAGGAGGCCGCCTGGAAGTTCATCGACTTCATGGCCCAGCCAGAGAACCTGCGCGACTGGAACATTGCGACGTACACCATCCCGGCCGTGAAGGCCCTGCTGGATGATCCCGCCATCCTGGAAGCTGCTCCGCTGTTTCAGGCAGCGTTCAATGTGCTGCCGTATGGGCAGTGGATTGGCGCGGTCCAGGATCGCGACCGCTTCTTCCGGGCGATTCATGACGCGTTTACGGCCGTCAGCCTGGGACAGATGGACGCCCCGGCCGCGTTGTTGCAGGCCGAGCAGCAGATCAATCAGATGATTGACGAGGTCGCTGGTCCGTAGTTCGGCAGGCGGGGGCGGGTTCGCCCTCGCCCACCCCTTCCGTCTTCCGTTTCACTCGAACAGTGAATGAGCCGGAGCCATGCACCTCCCGATTCGGTCTCGAGCGGCGCGCCGCTCGAGACCGCCAGGCTATGCCAGCCAGATGGCCTTTGTCGCCAGTGGGCTTATTCCCGTTCTGGCGCTCTTTTGCATTTTCGCCGTCGCCCCGGTCGGCATCGTGCTCTGGATCAGCCTGCGCAAGTACAACCAGTTGGCGCCTGTCGCCCCGTTCATCGGGTTGCGCAACTTCGAGTACGCGTTCACCAACGATGCCCTCTTCATCAATGCCCTCACCGTGACGCTGAAGTACGCGCTGGTGGCCGTCCCACTGAACCTGCTGATCGCCCTGCCGATCGCCATGGGGCTCAATCAGGTCACCCGGTTGCGGGCGGTTTTCCGCTCCGCGTTCTTCCTGCCAACCGTGGCCTCGGCGGTCGCCGTTTCGCTGATCTGGCGCTACGTCTATGAGCCGCAGACCGGCGCGTTGAATGCGGCACTGGCCATATTTGGCCTGCCGCAGCCTTCCTGGCTGAACGATCCGTCCACGGCGCTGTGGGCGGTGCTGATCACGGCGGTGTGGCAGGATCTCGGCTACAACATCCTCATCCTACTGGCAGGGTTGCAGACGATCCCGGAAGATTTCTACGATGCCGCCAAGGTTGACGGCGCCGGGGCCTGGGCCAGGTTCAAGGACGTGACGCGCCCGCTACTGATGCGAACGCTCCTCTTCGTCTCCGTGCTGACCATGATTTCCTATTTGCAGCAGTTCACCTACGTGCAGGTGATGCCCAGTAACCCGGGTGGGCCCATCAATTCCACGACAACGCTGGTGCTCTACATCTACACGAAAGCGTTCTCCAACATGCAGTTAGGCTATGCCTCGGCCATTTCGGTGGTCCTGATGGCCATCATTCTGGTCATCACGCTCATTCAGTTTCGTGTGCTGCGCTCGCGCTGGGAGTATTGACCATGGACGAGGCGCTGGAAGACCGCAGGCCCCAGCGGGAGCGAATGCGACCCGGCGAGTTTGTCCTGATCGCCATCTTCACGGTCGTCACCATCATTTTTGTCATGCCCCTGGTGGTCATGGTCCTCAGCGCGTTCAAGCCACTGGCGGAAATCCAGCAGATTCCCCCGACCTTCTGGCCACAGAACCCGACCCTGGACAGTTTTCAGCGGGTGCTGACCGAGGCGCCCTATTTCCTCTGGTACCGCAACAGCCTGGTGGTGGCCACCGCGGTCACGGCCATCGCCGTCTTCACAAGCGCCGTCGGGGGATACATTTTCGCCAAGTTCGAGTTTCCCCTGAAGCAACCCCTGTTCGTTCTCGTGCTGGCCACGCTGATGATTCCGTTTCCGGTGCTGCTGATTCCGAACTACATCATCGCCAACAAGCTCGGCGTGCTGAACTCCCTCTGGGCCCTGATCTTGCCAGGGATGGTCAGCGCCTTCGGCATCTTCCTGATCCGCCAGTTTGCCGCGGGGATCCCGCGCGACCTCATCGAGGCCGCCAGGTTGGATGGAGCCGGCGAGTGGGCCATTTTCGGGCGCATCGTCCTGCCGCTCCTGCGGCCGGCATTGGCTGCCCTGGGGGTCTTTACCTTTCTGGCCTCGTGGAATGACTACCTCTGGCCGCTGGTCGCCATCAACGATCTCGACAAGAGCACGATCCCCCTGGCCCTGACCTTCTTCAACTCAGTCCAGTCCACGCGCTTCGATCTCATCATGGCCGCGGCCTCGATGGCCGTGGTGCCGGTGCTGATCGTCTTCCTGATCTTCCAGCGGCATATCGTCAAGGCATTGGTTCTGGCTGGCATGCGGTGAGCAGTCTCATAATTCGTCGGGTTCCAGGGCGCACGCAGAGGAGTACCGGCAATGCAGACCGTGACCGAAATTGATGTTGCGCAATATGCGCGCGACGGCTATCTCACCGCGCCATCCGTGCTGACCCCCGAGGAACTCGCCATTCTGCGTGAGGAGTCGGACCGGGTGCTGGCGCTCTGCGCCAGTGATCCACAGCGGTACGCCGAGCGGATCCAGTGGGAAGCCGATCACCTCGCCAGCGAAGATCAGCGTGGCATGGACCGGGTCATCCGCAAGCTGGAGCCTGTCTCCGATCTCAGCCCGATCTTTGCGCGCTACGCCAGGCACCCAGGGATCGTCGATCCGTTGCGGCAGATTTTTCGGGACGACGTGGCCCTCTTCGAGGACAAGCTCAACCTCAAGCTACCCGGGGGCTCGGCCTATCCCTGGCACCAGGACTGGGCCTGCTGCTGGCGGGCGCATACGGATGAACTGATCACCTGCTTCATCTACCTGGACGATGCGGACGAGACAATGGGGTGCCTGCAGGTAGTCCCAGGCAGCCACCTCGGCAAGCCGATCTGCCCGTTCAAGCCGGGCAGCAGCTTCGAGATTGACCCGTCCTGCGTGGAGCAGGACAAGGTCACCCCAGTGCCGCTGGCCGCCGGCGGGATGATCTATTTCGATCCTTACCTGCTGCACTACTCGGACCTGAACCGCAGCACGAATCCGCGGCGCACGATCATCTACACCTACAATCCGGCGCGGCTCGGCAGCATCAACGAGGGGCGATTCCCGGCTGACGGTGCCGCCTGAAACGACGGTCATCCTGGGTAGAGCGACTTGGAGGAATTGTCAGGTGCGCGCTCACGAATGGCCTGTCCTTCTGAGCCCGCAGGCGAAGAATCTCGTCTTGACTCGGTAACAGAGCTGACAACTCCCCTCTGGACGATCTATTCAGAATGACCAGCGTAGGGGTGGCGCGCATCGGGTTGGCCCGTCTTGGCAGGAAGGAACCTTGTGAAAATTGTCATCATCGGCGCCGGGAGC
>JALYWD010000076.1 GCA_030852885.1 Chloroflexota bacterium
GCGCAGGGTGGTCTTCTCGCCGCCTCCCGCCAGAAGGAAGGGCACGTATGGCTCCTGCACCGGCGGCAGGAAGTGACCCCAGGGACCTGGGGATGAGGCGGAGAAGCTCTTGCCCTGGTAGTTGAAATTCTTCGCTGACCAGAGCCCGCGCAGGATGGCGAACGTTTCCTCCAGAGCTTCCTGCCGCTGCGCAGTCGGTGGGAAGTCGAGCCCCATCAGGTTGAACTCTTCCTCCAGGCGGCCAATGCCGAGCCCGAGCACCAGGCGACCACCGGAGGCGCGGTCAACATCCGCGGCCTGCCGCGCCAGCAGGTACGGCGTGCGGTAATAGATGCAGTCCACCATGGTGCCGAGCCGGATTTTCTCCGTGGAGACGGCAAGCGCGGAGAGCGCGGTCCAGCAATCGGCGTGAGCGGCCGGGTGGTCATAGCTCCAGTAGGAATCGACGCCCAGTTGCTCCATCCGCTGCACGAGCTGGATGAAGCGCTGCCAGTCGGGAGGCTGGGGAAAGATGCTCACCCCGAATCCGACGCGATCCTGCCATGAAGCTACCCAGGGATGTATGCCAGCAGGCACGGGCGGCAGGGCTGATTCCGGCGATTCGCTCACGAACGGTCCTCTCCCTTGATCGTTGATTGACACGGCTGGCTGGCAGTCTACCGCTCCCTCTCACGGCGCGAAGGACCATGGGTCTTCGTGCCATGCGGTGGAGTGAAATTGTCACAGTTTGGGCACCGGTAACGCGGCGAACGCCGCCTGTCAACGATCATCACGCGGGCGCAATGAGGGGCACTTCCCGGGGAAGGGGTCTGTGATGCGAGCCCAAGAAGGCAGCATGCTACAATATCCGATCAGTCGGGGCGTGGCGCAGCCCGGTAGCGCACCGGTATGGGGTACCGGTGGTCGGAGGTTCGAATCCTCTCGCCCCGACCATATCCCCCATCTTCGTAGTCAATTGCATGGTTCAGCGGTGTTGCTGGTTTGCATGTCTTCTGCGGCGGCGGCTGGCGCTGTCGTAATGATCTCTAGATGTTGAGGACCCCGCCAATGAGCGTGTCCAATGGAACCTCCCGAGCCTGGCGTGTACTGATTGCAGATGATGAGTCCCTGATCCGGCTCGATCTGCGCGAGATGCTCTCTGAACTTGGCTATGACGTGATTGGCGAGGCAGGCGATGGGCGGCTGGCGCTGGAGCTGGCGCGCAAGCTATTGCCAGATATCGTGATCATGGACATCAAGATGCCGGAACTGGATGGCATCACGGTGGCGGAAGAACTGACGCGCGAGAAGATCGCGCCGGTCGTGCTGCTCACCGCCTACTCCGATCAGCCGCTGGTGGAGCGGGCCCGCGAGGCTGGCGTGGTGGGCTACGTGGTCAAGCCGTTCCGCCCGGCTGAGTTGCTGCCGGTGATCGAGCTCTCCGTAGCCCGCTTTGACGAGTTTCGGGCCCTGGAGCGTGAGGTCGGGGACCTGCGCGAGGCGCTGGAGACGCGCAAGGTGGTCGAGCGCGCCAAGGGGGTTCTCATGGAGACCTTGGGCCTGCGTGAGGCCGATGCCTTCCACCGCATTCGCAAGACGAGCATGGATACCCGCAAGTCGATGCGCGAGGTCGCCGAGGCGGTTCTGCTGGCGCACGAGATGGAGCGGGCGTCGGTCGATTAAGCCGGAGTGTTTTCCGTCTGATCGGATGTGACCACTGATATCACCAATCGCCCGCCGCTGGAATCTTCGTCCGGCGGCGGGCGATTTGCTGCGAGGCATGTGATGGCCGTCGAGATCATCTATGAGACGCACCAGACATCCACGGACAATGAAGCGGGTATTGCGACCGGCTGGCTACCCGGAGAACTCTCCGCCCTGGGACGGGCGCAGGCCCTGGAGTTAGCCGAGCGCCGGCGGCATGATGACATTGCGGCCGTCTTCACGTCTGACCTGCGACGGGCCATGGAAACTGCTGAAATCGCCTTTGGCGCCACGGAGATTCCCCTCTTCCAGGATGTTCGCCTGCGCGAATGCAACTACGGCGACCTGAATGGTGCGCCTGTCGCGCGCGTTGAGGCGGCGCGCGCGAGCCGAATAACGATGCCCTTCCCGGGAGGCCAGAGTTATGAGGATGTGGTGCGCGCCACGGAGGCATTCCTGGGTGATCTGGTAAGCGATTGGGATGGCTGCCGAGTGCTGCTCATCGCGCACTCGGCGAATCTCTGGGCGCTGCAGGTGCTGCTTGGCGGGGGAAGGCTGGAGGACCTGGTGGTTGCTCCCTTCAACTGGCAGCCGGGATGGTTCTTTAGACTCGACCCGCACAAGCCATAAACGACCTGCCCGGGTCAAGTTCTTGGGGGAGGCGTCATATGTCGAAGTTCGCGGTCATTACCGACACCCATGCCAATTTGCCGGCGTTGGAAGCCGCGCTTGCGGCCGTGGGGGCCCTGGGATGTGCGGAGATTTGGCACACGGGTGATGCCGTCGGCATTGGACCATTTCCAAATGAAGTGCTTGATCGGCTTCTGCACACTCCTGGGATGCACTTTGTCATGGGAAATCACGACGAACTCTGCGCGTTCGGACTTCCTGAGTCAGTGCCGGATTGGGGGGATGATCAGTTCGTCGCCAACGCGCGGTGGACGCATGCGCAGGTCGATCCCGGGCTTCGCAGTGTCATGGCCTCGTGGCCGTACGAGATCGTGGCGACAAGAAGCGGCCACCTCCTTTCCTTTGTCCATT
>JALYWD010000083.1 GCA_030852885.1 Chloroflexota bacterium
CCGAGTTCACGGCCATACTGGCAGCCTCCGGGGAACGACTCTAGGAGCCGTCGCGTCGCTCGCATTGACAGTTGAGTGGCAGGAGAACCATCTATGAGCTTGACATCAGCCGAAAAGGATCCGCATACGCTGGCCGCCGAAGCTGGCGGAACCGTCGTTACGCCGGAAGAGGCGATGGCTGGGCGAGAGGTCACGCTGCTCGATATCAGCGACCCACAGTTCATGGCCACGGCGTACGACACCTACAACGACCTGCGCGACAAGGAGCGTCTGTCGGTCGTGCGCTTTGCCGCTGGCAATCCTGAGGCCAACAAGGCCGAAGAGGAGAAGAAGCAGCGCAACCCGCGTGAGGAATTCTTCAACCGGGAGTCCTTCTTCGTCACGCACTACGACGACGTGGTCTCGACGCTGCTGAATGACCACTACGTGGTCGATCCGAAGTCGCTGATGACGCCAGAGCAGCGTGCAGCCGCCCAGGCTGATACGCCTGAAGAGTTTCGCCCGCTTTCGCGCAGCCTGCTTTCCATCGATCCCCCGGATCACACGCGCATCCGCAAGCTGGTGCAGCCTTCGTTCACCGGGCGCGGCATGGAGACAATGCGCCCGGCGATTCAGCAGGTTGCGGACAGGTTGCTGGACCGCGCGGAGGCGGACGCGGCGGCCCGGGGCGAGACGCCCGGCAACCGCCAGATGGAACTGATCCGCAGCCTGGCCTATCCGTTCCCGGTCGCCGTGATCTCCAACATGCTCGGCATTCCGGAGGAGGACCGGGAGAAGATTGGAGGCTGGACGGAGAATCTGCTGCGCGTTGATCGTGGCCGCGACGAGGCCATGAACGAGCAGGTGCGGCAAGGGCTGCGGGACTTCTCCGCCTATCTCCAGGACCTCTTCGAGCGCAAGCGGCAGCAGCCCGGCGATGACATGATCAGCCGCATGGTGGTCGCCACCGAGGATGGCGATGTCCTGACCGAGGAGGAGATGCTGGCCACGGTCTTCCTCATGTACCTGGCCGGTCATGTCACCACGGTCAACCTCGTGGGGAGCGGCGTGGTCGCTGTCCTCTCTCACGCAGAGCAGGAGAAGCTCCTGCGGGATGACCTGTCCCTGAGCAAGAACCTGGTCGAGGAAACCCTGCGCTACTGGGGTCCGGTCGATTTCGTCGGGCGCCGCTTTGCCACCGAGAATATCGACCTGGAGGGCGAGCTGATTCCGCGCGGGAGCCAGGTCTCCGTCAGCCTGGGCGCGGCGAACCACGACCCTGAGCGCTTCGCGAATCCGGAGGTCTTTGACATTACCCGCGCCGATGCCAACCGGCACGTGGCGTTTGGCCGGGGCGTCCATGTCTGCCTCGGCGCGCCGCTGGCCCGCATCGAGGGACAGATCGCCTTCGAGACGCTCTTCCGCCGCTATCCGGAGTTGCGGCTGGCCGTCCCGGCGGACGAGATCATGTGGGGCAACAACTTCCTGCGTGGCTTCCGCCAGATTCCGGTGCTCTTCTAGCATGATTGGTACGCGCCGTCGCGGCCCGCGCTCGGGCGCCGTGCCATCATTGACCAGGATACTGACGACGCAGCGAGGGGCATGGCTTGCCCCTCGTCTGCAGCCCGGAGGATGCGCGTGACCTCGCCCGCGGAGGCCGAACCGGAGCACCACCTGACCGAGCGTAAGCAGCGCTTCCTCTGGCTTGGGGGGAGCGTACTCCTGGTCGGCCTCGTCATCTTCGCCGTCGAATACCTGCGCCGCCAGGGCAGCGATCCCCGCGTCTGGCTGGACGAGGTGTGGGTCACCATGATGGCGGTGCCACCATGCTTTCTGTTGATCGCCATGGCGCTCAAGCTGGCCTGCGTGGCGCTGGATTCCTTTGCGTGGATGATCACGCTGCGCGCCGCCTTCCCTGACCGCCACATCACGTTCCGCCAAACGTTCGGCATCGTGCAGGGCGGGGTGGGTATTCTCACCATCATTCCCCCTAAGTTTGGCGGCATCCCGGTCCTCGGCCTCTACCGCGCGGTGCTCCCTGACCTCCCGTTGACCACGATGGTGGCCTCACGTGGGGTACAGGGGGCCGCCTCCTGGATTGCCGGCACCCTGATCGTGGTCGCCTTCGGCGCAGCCTCGGTCGAAATGGGTGGCGACGAGGGCTGGACCGGCCGGGCGCTGCGCTTTGCGCAGGAGCAACCGCTCATGGCTACCGTCATCATCCTCGGCGCGGCGGGGTTGGTGGTGCTGCTGGCAAAGCAGGGGCGATCCTGGGTGCGCGCGCTCGGCCAGCAACTGCTCTACGCCGGGGCCATCGTCCGGCAGCCTGGCCGCTACGCGCTGCTGGTGGCGCTGCCGACGGTGCTCGCGCTCGCCTTGCGCTGGGCCATGACAGCGACCTTGCTGATGGCGTTCGCCATCCCTGCGAACCTGGAAACCCTGGTGCGGGTCAATGTGGCGCACGGGCTTGCGCGCTCCGTGCAGGTGACACCCGGCGGCTTCGGCACCACGCAAGTCTTTGACCTCGTGGCGCTGCGGGGGTTCGCCACCCCGGAGGTCATCACCGCCTATTCGCTGGCGCAGTCCGCGCTCCTGCTCTTCTTCAATGTGCTCTGCGGCATCCTGGCGGTCCTCTGGGTGCTGGGGTGGGACCGTACCGTCGGCCTGTTCAAGCGCACGCGTGATCGCGACGCCATGCCGGTGATGCCAACCAAGGCGAACGCCGGCACCTGATTCGCTGTTTCTGAATTGCCTGGAAAGGTTGCACCCCGTGTCCCGTCCGCTCTCTCTTCTCGACCTGACGCCCATTACCTCCGGCATGAGCCCCGGGGAAGCTATCGAGCTCTCCGTGGAACTGGCCGAGCTGGCGGACCGGCTCGGCTATCACCGCGTCTGGTATGCGGAGCATCACAACACGCCTGGCCTGGCCAGCGGCTCCCCGGAGATCATGATCGAGCACATTGCCAGCCGCACCGAGCGCATTCGCGTCGGCGCGGGCGGGGTGATGCTGCCTAACCACGCGGCGCTCAAGATTGCGGAGAACTTCCGCCTGCTCGAGGCGATTCATCCCGGCCGCATCGACCTTGGCCTGGGCAGGGCGCCGGGCACCGACACCATCACAGCGTTCGCCATGCGCCGCTCCCGGGAGGCCCTGACGGCGGAGGACTACCCGCAGCAACTCGCTGAGCTGCTGGCCTTCGACGATGGCACGTTCCCCTTCGATCACCCCTTCCGCAACGTGCGTCCGGTGCCAACGGCGGTCAAGTTGCCGCCGATCTGGCTGCTAGGCTCCAGCGACTTCAGTGCGAGGTTGGCCGCGGAGACCGGGCTCGGGTACGCCTACGCCGCCCACATCAACCTGCAGGGCGCAGTGCCGGCCATGCTGGACTACCGCAACCGATTCCAACCGTCTGAGCGCTTTCCCCAGCCCTACGCCATCCTGACCGTCTCGGTCGCCATCGGCGATGACGACGCGCACGCCCAGCAACTCGGGAAACTTAATGACTTGCTTTTGCTGCGCCTACGCAGCGGCCAGCTCGGCACGTATCCCACCCTGGAGGAGGCGAAGGCCTACGAGTTCAGCCCGCTGGAGCGCCAGATGATCGACGCCATGCCCATGCGCGCGTTCATCGGGGACGCCGAGACGGTCTATCAGCGCGTGAACGACCTCGCGGAGCGCACCCAGGCTGATGAACTCATGGTGACGACCTTCCTGCCAGAAACCCACGACCGCCGCCGCGTCGTCACCGAGATGGCGCGCATGGTGGCGCAAAACGAGGGCTGGTCGCTCGCCACGGAGCCTGCCGGCACGCGCTAGCACAGAGGGAACCAGGGTCAGGGTGGACATGTCGGTCTACGCGTACGCAGGCCAGTCAACGTAGAGGTTCGGGTCGATCGTCTGTACCACGCGGATAGTCGACACCGGGTCGAGCCGATCCGGGAAGATGATGAGGT
>JALYWD010000091.1 GCA_030852885.1 Chloroflexota bacterium
GTGCTACCAGTGGGTGCGCCACCCGGAAATGACGCAGGGAACGCGTTCGTTGCGGAGGCAGGAGACGCCGGGCAACGCGCGCCGTGGGGTGGCCCGGAGGTCGAGGTCGAGTGGAACGCGGACGGGAGGCTGGCGATCCGCTACGACGCAAAGGCAGAGGTGTTCTTCACGGCGGCGGAGGTGGGCAGCGTGCCGATTGCTGTGATCCCGGCTCCATAAGCGCTATCCATGGCCAGGCATCCCAGCACGCGACAGTCAGAGCCGCAGTCCGAACAGGATTGCAGCCAGATGCAGATCGGGGTCATCGCGCGGGATGGGCTCAGGCTCCCCAAGCAGGATGATCGACGCCGTGTCGAAGACCGCCCAGCAGGTGAGCGAGTGATCATGTGCCGACGGGTACGCCACACCGGTGTACTCGTGATCATGCGCCCATCGGGCGATCAATTGTGTCAGGCGGTAGTCCGACCCGATCACTTCGCCGAAGTTGAACGCTCCGGAATACCCACCGGAGAGCAGCGCTGCAGCCAACTCGCGACGGAGGAGCGCGTGGGTCGCAGGTGAGCAGAGGTCGAGCATCGGCTCGGTTGTGGGCACCCGAAACATGGCTAAGCGCCGGCGGAAGTAGTCAGCCGGGATCAGGTCAGGCGAGGCGCTGCCGGGAAAATCAGGTGGGAGGTCCATACGCTTCTTTAGCGCGGCCAGATCGGCCAGGGCCGGCCGGAACGATTGCAGGGTTTCCAGAAATGCAGCACGTCGCTCTGACGCGCCATACAAGACGCGCACTGCACCCTCGGGATGACTGTACCGCCCTTCGATGTTGGCAGGTGGCCACGCCCGCGGTTCGGGCGCTCGCCCAATGCGATAAATGAGACTGCCGGCTGCCGGGTGCTGGTGGGAGGTCACCCGTTGACCACAAATGCCTTTGCCGCGGCCAGCACCTGTGACGCACTTTCGGGGGTTTCGCTGAGCACAGCGAACGGCGCGCGGTCACGCAGGTGCGGGTTCATGCCGACGAACCATGCGCGCGCCATCGCCGGAGAATCGGCCAGCGAGAGGAGAGAGACAATCTGGAACGCGTCACGCATGCGTCGTTCTGACTCACCGCGCGGCTCTCGCTCGCCGCGCGCCCACCGCCCGACCGTCTTTTCGTCGCCGATACCGGTCATTGCGGCGACAAGACGTTGCCCCAAGAGTTCCTGCATCACCCCGGCTATGTGGGGAGTTGGGGAGTGGATCGAGGCGTGATGAGCCTGCTTCTCCAGATCGGCCAGCCAGTGCGCAAGCGATTCGTCAACAGCTATCTCTGGGGACCCGGACACCATAACCATAGAGGTTTCATCCGATCATGTTAGCTGCGCCTGATAGCAGTCCGTGTCTGCCAAACGTCCATATGCTACTCCTTTGGCCACCAAAACACCACTTATACCGGGTGGTTCCTGTCCTCGATTCGACGCAAGAAACGATCAATGGCATCGTCGGAGCAGATCAGGGCCTGCATGATTGGCGGTGATAGACAGGGACGTGAGGCAGCAGATGAAGCAATGGTCCCGCTATGCGGAGGCAACAAATAGCGTCCAGCTCCGCGCTGAGGCGTTGCCGTGACCAGTCGGACCCTCCCCACTCCCTGGTCCCGCCTGCTGCGCGATGTCGTGATTGCCCTCGCGCTGCTCTTCGTGACGTGGCAGTGCTGGCAGCAGGCCCAGCGCCACGCGCCGGCCTTCCAGATGGCGGAGGTACACGTCCTGACCGGGGAGATTGCCGGCTACACCACCGTCAAATCGCCCGAGCGTGCCCCGTCGCCGAACATCAACACCGACGTGCTCCGGCCGCGCAGTGCGTTCTGGCTGCGCGGCCAGCCCGCCAACCTGCTCTTCTATCTCCCCGGCTCCCCCTGGCGGATGGCGAACGACGTGCCCGTGGGCAGCATGGTCCGGCTCGAACTCACCGACGACCCGGCCGCAAGGGCCGCCCAGGCGAAGCAGTACCCGGGAGCAACCTTCGCGCAGCCCCTGGTGGGCCTGGCCATCGGTGACGACACCGTGCTCTCCGCGCGCGATACCGTGGCCCGCGCAGAGGCGGCACAGCACCGCTGGCGCTGGGGGGCGGCAGTGGCCGGGGTGGCGGCGCTGGGGTGGATCGGGTGGCTGGTGCGGAAATGGCGCCTGAATTCCATGTGGGGATTTGCGGAGTAACCAACCGAGTGTGCGTCTCTTGAGCGTCGAATTGCAGCCGTTCACGCAGCTCTTCTGCCTGAAGAGCGCGATAATGCGTCTGGGCTGAAAGAAACAAAAATGACGCGGAGGTCACGACGCCAATGAAGGCGAGCGAAACAGGGCTTCTCAACTTGCTCCAGCAGGCTTTTCAGTTCAGCATTCCCATCTATCAACGCACATATTCCTGGCGCGAGCAGGAGTGCCGGCAGTTGTGGAATGACATCCTGCGTGCAGGTTCGGCCGGCGTTGCAGGACATTTCCTTGGCTCGATCGTGTATGTCGAGTCTGGCATCCCCCTGGTGGCAAAGCGAGTCCCACACCTTGTCATCGACGGCCAACAACGTCTCACCTCAGTCACGCTACTTCTGGCAGCTTTGGCCGACTCCCTGGACTTGCTGCCCGAGGCTGAGCAAGAACCCATAGAGGGCTTTTCTCCAATCAAGATCAGGCACTACTTCCTGGGAAATCCACTCGAGTCAGGATCACGGCGCGACAAACTCGTACTGACCCAAACGGACCGCGAAACCTTGAACGCCATCATTCGTCAGCACCCATTGCCGGTGGAGCGTTCAATTCGCGTTGAGGAGAACTACGCATATTTCCGGCAGCAGATTGCCTTGTTAGGCGATGATCTGGCGCCGCTCTGCCAAGGGCTTGCCAAATTATTGGTCGTAGAGATTGCTCTCAGCCGCGACCATGACAATCCCCAACTCATCTTTGAAAGCATGAACTCAACCGGGAGGGAATTGACGCAGGCAGACCTCATACGAAATTACGTTCTCATGGGTCTGGAGCCAGAACTCCAATCCCGCCTTTATGAACGCCACTGGCGACAAATGGAGCTGGAGTTTGGCCAAGAGGCTTATGGTGAGTATTTCGACGATTTTGTCCGGCATTACCTGACATTGAAGACTGGCGAGATTCCCAATATCAATGCCGTTTACGACGCGTTCAAAGCATTCACGCGGCGCACGGATGTTGCCGCTGCCGGAATCGATACGCTTGTTGCCGACTTGCGCAAATACGCTAGCTACTTTTGCGCCATGGCGCTCGGTCGAGAACAAGACCCAGAACTCACTCGAGCGTTTCAAGATCTACGTGAACTTCGGGTTGAGGTAGCCTATCCGCTGCTCCTCGAACTCTATGCCGACTGGAAGCTGGGCCTCCTTTCTCGAACCGACTTCACCGCTGCTCTACGACTTATTGAATCGTATGTGTTCCGCCGTGCCATCTGCGCGATTCCCACCAACTCCCTGAACCGCACCTTTGCCAACTTTGCTCGGACACTTGACAAGAGCCACTACGTCGCGAGTATCGGGAGGCACCTGCTCGAACTGCCCTCATATCGGCGCTTCCCGCGTGACGAAGAATTCTTACGCGAAATGGCGGCACGCGATCTCTATAACATGCGAAACCGCTCCTACTGGTTACGCAGACTAGAGAATCACGGCACTAAAGAGCCCGCGCCAGTGGAGAATTACACCATTGAGCACATCATGCCGCAGAACGAGCGCCTTTCTGCTGCCTGGCGAGAGATGCTGGGACCAGACTGGGAACGTGTTCACCGTGAGAAGGTGCATACGCTCGGGAATCTGACCCTGACTGGATACAACTCCGAATACAGTGACCGGGCGTTCCTTGAGAAGCGCGATATGCCAGGTGGATTCCGGCAGAGTCCTCTCCGATTGAATCGTAGTCTCGGAGATGTAACCCATTGGGACGAAGCAGCCATCGCCGCGCGCGGCCATGAACTGGCGCTCCAGGCGTGTGACGTCTGGCCAGCGCCTCCGGCTTCGAGCGCACCACAACCCTCGACATATCGCCGCCAAAGCTATGAAATCCTGGACTTCCCCCAACTTGCGTCAGGACCTGTCCGCGATCTCTTCAACGCTCTACAACGCGAGGTGCTGGCTCTCGATGCGTGTGTCACTGAAGAATTCTTGAAGCACTACATTGCGTACAAGGCGGAATCGACAATCGTCAACGTGGTTCCGCAAAAGCGGCAACTTCTACTCAACATCAACATTCCCTTCGCGAATCTCCACGATCCGATGGGCAAGGCTCGGGATGTCTCCGAGATCGGACGATGGGGAAACGGGGAAGCACAAGTTTTCCTGGCAACAGTTACAGACGTGCCATATGTTATCGGCCTGGTTCGTCAGGCGTTGGAGCAGCAACTCGGCCCTGTCTCAGCAACCTGAGGCACCTTCGTATACCTTTACCGGCACCATTGGCACCAATCTTGCGAGTCCTCTCGGCACGAGGCTGTGCTGGCAGCCACGCACAAGGAGGTTCTCGTCGTGATGGATCCCACTGCTGCCAGAAACGACCGTTTGCGAGACACCGGCCGCTGGGGCTACACCGGCGACATGGTCGAAGACCCGGTACCGGAGCAGTACGAGGAACGCGGGAATAGCTGGCTGATCTGGCTGGCCGTTGTCGCCCTGATCGTCATTGCCGCTGTCATGCTGATCGGGCCGAACCTGTAACAGATCGCTGCAGCTAACCGTAGCCCCGCCCCCCAATTCCCCCGCACAAGAGGAGCACTCCGTCGCCCGGACGCTCCTCTTGTGCTGTCTCAGGGGTCAACGGTAGCCCCGGCACCAATTGTGCAATCCCGGTGGTACGGCCCTGAGC
>JALYWD010000102.1 GCA_030852885.1 Chloroflexota bacterium
CGGCGGCGGACTGCCAGGGATTTGACAGCATGGCGGTCAAATCGGGAACATGACCGGGCAGACGCGACGACAAGCCCGCCTCCGGACAGTCGGCCGGTAGCAGGTCTTCCACTTGTCATTCTGAGCCCGCGGGCGAAGAATCTCGTCCTCCGGTTGTCAAAAGTGGCCTGATAACTGCCTGTAGTCGGACGATGAACTCATGGCGTGTACGCCCTGCGATGAAGGCCGCATCCTCTTCAGCATCATGTCCTCGAACAGGCGCAGGCTCCTGTCGCAACAGAAAGGACGCACCATGACCGAGCACGTTTTGTTCATCCAGGGCGCGGGCAGCGGCGCGTACGATGAGGACCACCGCCTGGCCGAAAGCCTGCGGACCAGCCTCGCGCAGCGCTTCGAGATGCGATACCCAAGGATGCCGCACGAAGATGATGCCCACTATGCCGAGTGGCGGCAGCAGATCGAACATGAGTTGGCCGGCATGCCAGGGCCGGTGGTCGTCGCCGGCCATTCGGTTGGAGCATCAGTGCTCATGAAATGGTTGAGCGAACGCCAGCACGAGCGGCCGATCGCCGGTGCCTTCCTGCTTGCCTGCCCGTTCTGGGGCGGGGACGGCTGGCGCTACGAGGGCTACGAGGAACTGGAACTGCAACCGGGGCGCGCCGCGAGGCTCCCGGCGGAGATGCCCATCTACCTGTACCACTGCCGGGATGACGAGGTCGTGCCGTTCGACCACCTGGCGCTCTGGAAGCGAGAGTTTCCACAAGCAGTGGTGCGGGTGTGCGACAAAGGCGGCCACCAGTTCAACAACGACGTGTCCGCAATGGCTCAGGACATCCTGTCTCCTGCCTCGTAGCGGCCGTACACATCCGGGAAACGGTCTCAAGAACGCCAAACCTGGCTCGTACCTCCCGGACCGCCAACGTTGGCATTCTTGGCACACTTACCTTCGCCGCCAACAAAAACCCCTCTCCCGCGCAGCAGGTGGGGGGAGAGGGGTTGGGGTGAGGGCCGACGGGCAGGGTGCCCTCAGAAGGCGAGCCCGTTCGCCCTGCCGCGCCAAGACCCGCATCTGCCTCAGAAAATCACGACGCTGCGCGCCGTTTCGCCGCGCCGCATGGCCTCGAACCCCTCATTGATCTCATCGAGCGAGATGCGGGCGGAAACAAGCTCATCCAGCTTCAGGCGGCCATTCAGGTAGAGGTCCACGTAGCGCGGCATATCGACCCGGAAGCGGTTCGAGCCCATGTTGGAACCCTGGATCTTCTTCTCGTCCAGGAACTCGGAGCCCGGCAACTCGATCTTCTGCCCCTCGGGGATCGTGCCGATGATCGTGGCCGTGCCACCCTTGCGCAGCATGGCGAACGACTGCTCGGCAGCCACCTTCAGGCCAATCGCCTCGAAGGCGTACTCCACGCCACCGCCCGTCAGCTCCTGCACCTGCTCAACCGCGTTGCCATCGGAGGCGTTGATCGTATCGGTCGCGCCGAACTCCCGGGCCAGATCGAGTTTCCAGGGGATCATGTCGATGGCGATCACCCGGCTGGCGCCCGCAATCCACGCGCCCTGCACCGCGTTCAGGCCCACCCCGCCGCAGCCAATCACCGCCACCGTGCTGCCGGGCGTCACCTTGGCCGTGTTGAAGACCGCGCCGAGGCCGGTCGTCACCGCGCAGCCGATCAGCGCCGCGCGGTCCAGCGGCATCTCCTCGCGGATTTTTACCAGCGTGTTCTCGTGCACCAGCAGGTATTCGGCGAACGCGGAAAGGCGCAGGAACTGGTGCACCTTCTCCCCGTTGCGGGAGAGGCGGGCAGGCTCGCCTGCCTCCCGCTCCAGTCCCTGCCGGTTACACAGCACCGGGCGGCCGGAGAGGCAGAACTCGCAGCGCCCGCAGAAGATGGAAAGGCAACCAATGACATGGTCGCCTGGCGCGAAATCAACGACCTCACCACCAACCGCCTCCACCACGCCAGCCACCTCGTGGCCCGGCACCGTTGGTGTGTCGTGGTTGTACTTGCCTTCCATGAAGTGCAGGTCGCTGTGGCAGAGGCCGGCGGCCACGGTCCGCACCAGCACCTCACGCCCGCGTGGGGCATCCACCTGGACTTCGCCGACCTCCAGCATGGAGGGAATTGCTTCGAGCACTGCGGCACGCATGGAGATTCGTCCTCTCGCCAGGCTGCCGCGATCCAGGAGCACACGCCCCGCCGCAGCGCCAAACCATGCGCATTCTCGCTGACGGGGCCGGGAATCGGTAGGTGGAGCGGCATGCTATCGTGCGGGTATGGGATACCCGTTGCGATTTCACGTCCAGATTATTCCCAACACCGATTGGGACACCGTCAAGGCCCGGGTGCAGGAAGCCGAGGCCCTTGGTTTCGAAGCGGTGGCGCTGGCGGACCACCTGGTGGACTGGACCGATCCCAGCCGGCCCTGGTTCGAAGCCTGGAGTGCCCTCGGCGCCCTCGCGGAGGCAACCAGCACCATTCGCCTGACCACGGTGGTCACGCAGATTCCCCTGCGAAATCCGGCCGTGCTGGCGCGCCAGGTGCTGACCCTGGACCACATCTCCCACGGGCGCATCGAACTGGGCCTCGGCACCGGCCTGACCATCGACCCGTCATACGCCATGGCCGGGCTGCCGAACTGGGCGCCGCCCGAGCGAGTGGCGCGCTTCGCGGAGTACTGCGAACTCGTCTCCCTGCTCCTGAGCCAGGAGGTCACCACCTACCACGGCGAGTTCTACGCGGTGGAAGGAAACGTCATGCAGCCACGCCCGCGACAGTTGCCGCGCCCACCGCTGCTGGTCGCCGCGCTGGGGCCACGCATGTTGGCGCTGGCTGCCCGCCATGCCGACATCTGGAACAGCCTTTCGTTCCAGGCGGACTTTGCCGCGCAACTGGCGGAAACGCGCGCCCGTTGCGCGACAATGGATCAGGCGTGCGCCGCCATCGGGCGCGATCCGGCCACTCTGCGCCGCTCCTACACCATGTTCGATGCCCAGGCGCGGCCACGTGGCGGAGCGATGTCCTACTATGAATCGCTGGAGGCGTTCACCACGCAGGCAAGCCAGATCGCCGACCTGGGCATCCGCGACATCGGCATCTATTACCCGGCTGATCCCGCTCAGCACGCGACGTTCCGGCGGATCGCGGCCGAGGTCCTGCCACACCTGCGGGCCGCCTACACTACCTGATCTTCCACACACCTCGGAGCCGTTTTGCGGCAATGCGGTACCATGCGGCGCGATTCGATCGGTATGTCAAGCTCTGGCAGGAGAACCCCTGGTGGCCAAAGCCAACGCGCAGGCTGAACAGAAACACGTCTTCGTCATCAACGACACGGTGGCCATACTCGAGTTGTTCCGCTTGATGCTGGAGGATGAAGGTTACCGGGTCACGACCGA
>JALYWD010000112.1 GCA_030852885.1 Chloroflexota bacterium
GGACCGCTCCTGCTGCTCGGCCAGGAGATCTCCGGGGCGACGCTCGGCATCATCGGCCTCGGCCGTATCGGCAAGGAGGTTGCCCGGCGCGCCAGTGGCTTCGGGATGCGCGTCCTCGCCTTTGACGAGTACCAGGACACCGATTTCGCCGAGAAGAACAACGTGGAATACACCGATATGGACACCGTTCTGCGCGAAGCAGACTTCCTGACGCTCCATGTCGCGCTGACTCCCGAGACGCGCCACCTCATTGGACGTGCAGAGTTCGGGAAGATGAAGCCGACCGCCATCCTGATCAATGCGTCACGCGGTCCCGTCGTCGACACCGATGCGCTCGTGGCCGCGCTGGAAAGCGGCGACATCCTGGCCGCTGCGCTCGACGTGACAGACCCCGAGCCGCTGCCCGCCGATCATCCCCTGGTCAACATGGACAACTGCATCGTGGTGCCGCACACGGCCTCGGCCACGGTCCAGACGCGCGACGCCATGGCCACGCTCGCCGCGCGCAATCTCGTCGCCGGGCTGCAGGGAGAGAAGCCGCCAGCGTCGGTCAACTTCGACGCGGCCATGGCGAAGCGCGCGTGAGCCAACCCCGTCCCGGTCCATGAGCGGGCCGGTTTGTCCAGGCGAACCGGTCCGCCCCGGGGGATCGATCACGGGGAGCCAGGTCAAGGCGCCGAAGCGTCCACACCGCTCAGGCTCCCGCAGGTGACGTAATGCAGCCTACGGACAGCTATACTCGTTACACGTGTACTCGCAACGATTGTTCGTTGTGCGAGTGAACGTTGCACAGGCATTCACTGAAGGAAAGTAGCCCCCATGTTCCGATGCAAAGCCTGCGGTTGGATTCATGATGGAGACGCGCCGCCAGATGTGTGCGTGTCCTGTGGCGCGGGGCCAGATCGCTTCCGCCCCATGGACGCCATGGAAGTCGACCAGGTTTCGCAGTCGCTGTCGTCGTACGGCATTGCCGGCCAGGGCTTCGACGAGATCGAAGTTGATTACACACGGCGCATCCGTCTCCTCGCGTTCGTGGACGCGTCGTTCTACACGAACTTCATCTCTCGTAGTGGGCCGCGCCTGCCGATTTACACCGGGGACCCGCAATGGTTCCAGGACAACATTCCGTGCATGACGGCCTGCCCGTCGCACACGGACATCTCCCGCTACATCGCGCTGATCGCCGACGGGCGCTACGCGGACTCATTCGAGGTCAACCGCGAGCACAACGTCTTTCCGGGGTGCCTTGGCCGTATGTGCGCGCGTCCCTGTGAGGATGCCTGCCGGCGCAAGGAGATCGATGCCCCCATCGGTATCTGCTACCTGAAGCGCGTCGCGTCTGACTACCGTGGCGAGACGCGCCGCGAGGTCGCGCCGCCCTGGAACGGCAAGACTGCCGCCGTGATTGGCGCGGGAGCCAACGGGCTCACCACATCCCGCCAGCTCGCACGGCAGGGCTACAGGGTGACCATCTTCGAGCGCTACCCCGTTCCGGGCGGCGTCATGTGGGCGGGCGTGCCGGAATGGCGCCTGCCGCGCGATGTCATCATGGACGAGGCCAGCCTCATCACCGATCTCGGCGTCGAGGTCCGGTACAACACCGAGGTCGGCAAGGACGTCATGCTCCAGGACCTCATGGATGAGTACGACGCGGTCATCATCTCCGCCGGCTGCCAGATTCCGCAGGAACTTGGCGTCCCCGGTGAACACCTGGACGGCGTTGTCTCCGGCCTGGGTTTCCTCGAAGATGTCAACCTCGGTCAGAAGGATGTCTGGGTCGGCAAAAAGGTCGTCACGGTCGGTGGCGGTTTCACCTCCATGGACTGTGTCCGCACCGTCCTGCGCATGGGCTCCGAAGAGTCGATCATGACGTACCGCCGTTCGATCCTGGAAATCCCGGTCGAATCGCTTGAGTTGGAAGACGCCGAGATCGAAGGCGTGGAGATCATGTACATGGTCTCCCCCACCCGCGTCATCGACGACGGCAACGGCCGCGTAGCCGGTATCGAGATGGTTCGGAACGAGCTTGGCGAGCCGGATGCGCAGGGCCGCCGCCGTCCTCAGCCAGTTGCCGGCTCCGAGTTCATCATCGATTGCGATATGGTGCTCGTCGCCATTGGTCAGCGCCAGGACAACTCGCTGCTGGACGGCGTGACCGTACAAACGGATCGGCGCGGCGTACCGCTCCTGGACGAGCAACTGCAGACGGAACTGCCACACGTCTGGGCCTCCGGCGACTACGTGACCAATCCCACGAACTTCATTTCGTCGATCGGCGAGGCCAAGCGCGTTTCGGAATTCATTGACGAGGAAATTCGCGGAGTTGAGCCGAAAGTCAAGGACATGGAGATTACCCGTGTCCCGACCGAATACATCTCGACGCCGAATCCCCTCGTCTCTGAAGGGATCGCGGAGTGGACACTGTCCACCACGAGCCGCCGTTTGGTCTGGGGTGACAACTACACGAGTGTCGGCCGCCAGATGATGCCCAACATGCCACTTGCCGACCGTGGCCTGGGTCTTGGCGACACGACGATCGAAACCGAGATCGGCTACACCAAGCCAATCGGCTTTGAAGAAGCCAAGCGCTGCCTGCAATGCCAGCTCAACATTTTCATCGATGGCAATCGGTGCATCCTCTGCGCGAACTGCGTCGATGTCTGCCCGGTCAAGGTCATCGAAATGGTCTCGCCGGACCGCATTCACTCGATCGATGGCGATGTAGAGATGGCGGAACTCGCGCGTGCCGAGCTCGGTCCTCGCGCCGCGGCCATGTTGATCGACGAGCGGGCCTGCATCCGCTGCGCGCTGTGCGTGGACTGGTGCCCGACTGAGTGCCTGACCATGGACCACTTCCGCCTGACACCAGCTCCGGCCCGTGAGAGCGTGGATCTGGCCATCGTCGCGGACTAACGACATCCGACCACCCCATGACGGGGCTGCGGCGAGGCGGGAGATTCTTGTGGAGGCATACGAGTATGGCGACATCCTCGCCGGCCAGCGCGCCGGCGAGGATGCCTATGCCCAGTTCATCAATCGCGGTTCGATGAGCCTGGGGCTCTACGTCCTGCCGGCCGGCTCAGAAGACACGCAAACGCCGCATCTCGAAGACGAGATCTACTACGTGGTCTCCGGACGAGGCGACATTCTTGTTGCTGACGAACGCCGTCCGGTACAACCTGGATCAATCGTCTTCGTCGAGAAACATGTTGATCATCGCTTCGTCGATATCACCGAGGATCTCTCGATCCTGGTCTTCTTCGCCCCCCAGCACACCCGGGACTAGCCCGTGACGGGAACAATGGTTACCAATTGACGTTTTAAGGGTGCGAGGTTGCTTGACAGCATCCGGACGTGCCGTACACTCAGACGAGACGAGATGCATTTCTCGGGCTGCGCTCTGCTGGCGCGCTCGAGCGCGGAGGAAACATTCATGATCACTATCACGCCGGAGGCTGTGTCTCAGCTGAAGGGCTTTCTGGCCGACCAGGGCACGCCCGAGGCTGCGCTACGCGTCTTCGTGGCGCCAGGCGGGTGCTCCGGCCTGCAGTACGGCATGACCGTTGAGGATATTGCCGAAGACGGCGATGAGGTCATCGAAACCGATGGCGTCCGCCTCCTGGTCGATAACTTCAGCGCCATGTACCTCGATGGCGCGCAGGTTGATTACGTCAATTCGCTCATGGGTGGCGGTTTCACTGTCCACAACCCGAATGCCGTTTCCGGATGCGCGTGCGGTCACTCCTTCAACGCCGGCGCCAATGAAACGACGGCGCAGGGCTGCGGCTGCGGGCACTAGCTCTCGCGCCACGTCCCTGCAATGAAGAGCCGGCGGCTGATGCCGCCGGCTCTTGACGTGCGCGCTTTGCCAGGTGGCCGTAGCGTTGGCGCAATCATGTGCTGGTGTTCCGCGTTTTGCCTGATATGATCGCAGTACGTCATTGGCGTCCCCGGCACGCGGCGTGCAGGGAACCAGTGAGAGGCCAGGATCGTTAATACCTGGTGGTAGGTCCGCGCACGTGCGGACACGCCGGGGCCGCTCACCGCTACCGCAATCACGATACCGGTGTTTCAGACACCCGCCACTATCGGAACATGAATCGTCTGTCAACAGGAGTATGGCACCCATGAGCGATCCAATTCAAACCTATGGAATGGACAAGATCGACGACCTTGTCGTCAGTGGCGTGGTTGAAGACCGTATTGACATTCCCGAAGAGATCCAGACCCAGATGGCCGACGAGATCGAGCCAGAGGTCGATATTGAGCGTGATCTCGATGTCCTGCAACGTCTCGACCCCAACTTCATCAACGACCCCGTTCGGCTCTACCTGCGCGAGATTGCCGAAACACCCCTACTGACGCACGCTCAGGAAATTGAACTGGCGAAGCGAGTTGAACGGGGCGATCTGGACGCCACGCAGCGCTTCGTCCGCGCGAACCTCCGTCTGGTTGTGTCTATTGCCAAGCGATATGTGAATCGTGGACTTACGCTGCTTGACCTGATTCAGGAAGGCAATATTGGCCTCATGCGCGCCGTCCAGAAGTACGATTGGCGCAAGGGATTCCGTTTCTCCACGTATGCGACCTGGTGGATTCGCCAGGCTATCACGCGTGCGATTGCAGACCAGAGCCGCACCATTCGCCTCCCGGTGCATATGGGTGACTCGATCTCTCGCTACCGCAAGACGCTGAACATGCTCGCCCAGGAGCTCGGCCGGCAGCCGACGCCCGAGGAAGTGGCCGAGGCCATGAGCGTGCAGCCGGAGAAGATCCACCAGATCGTCCAGGCAGCCCAGCGCACCATCTCGCTGGAGACGCCAATCGGGTCCGAGGATGAAACAAGCCTCGGGGACCTCATTGCGGACGACGTCTCCGAAACGCCGTATGAGGCGGCCTCGGAGTCGATGTTGAAGCGGGATGTCAACGCTGCGCTCGATACGCTCAGCCCGCGGGAGAAGTTGGTCCTGCAGCTCCGCTTTGGCCTCGGCCACGGGCATCAGCACACGCTGGCCGAAGTTGGCGAGCAGTTGCAGATCAGCCGGGAGCGCGTGCGCCAGATCGAGAACGAGGCGCTCCAGAAGCTGCGCCGGCTCGACGGTGACCGTCTGTTTGCCTACCACCAGGAACTCTAGAGTCCGTCTCCCAGAAGTCGTCGTCACCCAAGCCGGGCCGGGGAAGGCAATCCCCGACCCGGTTGCTTGTGCAGCTATTGCCCGTTTACTGCCCGCCGCGCATGACGATGTTCCACTCCCTGACCAGCGCGTTATCTACAACGCCTGCCGCGCGATACGGATCATTGGCCACAATCCCCTCGACCTCTGCCAGTGACCCAGCCTCGATAACCAGCAATGCGCCGCTGTCATCGACAAAGGGCCCTGAGAGTACGATGTTGCCCGCATCGAGGAGTCCCTTCAGGTACTCCCGGTGCTTCGGGCGTGTCTCCAGGCGAACCGCCTCGTTATCCGCGAACGTGTATACAACAGCAAATGTTGCCATAGCGCTCCCTCCCTCTCACGACCCAAATCACAAAGGCCACAGGCAACATCAGCCTGCTTGCGGCGACAATGGCGATGCGCGTAGGCTAGCCATCCCGCACGTGACACGTCAGCATCATACCCGCGGAACGTGAGCGCGCCCTGGTGTCAGACGGAACTACAACTCTCCAACAGGCTCAGGCCGCCGAGAGCCGGCAGGCTGGCACACGTGAGGTGGCGCCAGTGCGGCGCCAGTACCTGCAGATCAAGCAGCGCTTCCCGGACACCATCCTGCTCTTCCGCATCGGGGATTTTTACGAGACGTTCGAAGACGACGCCAAAACTGCCGCCCGCCTGCTGGATATCACGCTGACCAGCCGGGAAATGGGCAAAGGCACGCGCGTGCCTCTGGCCGGCATTCCCCATCATGCAGCGGAGTCCTACATCGCACGGCTCGTCGCGGCTGGCCAGAAAGTGGCCATTTGCGAACAGGTCGGGGTAGGCCAGCGTGGCCTCATGGAGCGCGATGTCACACGGGTGGTCACCCCCGGTACCGTCACTGATCCGTCAATGCTGGACGGCCATCGCCACACCTACATCGCTGCGGCCGTGATCGAAGAGCAGCGTGGCGGAATCGCCTACGCCGAACTCTCGACCGGCGTCTTTGCCGCCACCCAGGTACGTGCCGCAACCCGGGAAGAGGTCGCAGCCGCCGTCTCTCGCGAGATCCTGCGGCTGGGCGCCGCCGAAGTCGTCCTCAGTGGCGACGAAGGCGGCGCGTCGTGGCTGCCGGAGGCAACCACCATCTCCAGCACCGAGCCCTGGCAGTGGCGGCTGGAGCGCACGCGCGATCTGCTCTGCGACCATTTCGGTGTGACCATGCTCGATGGCTTCGGGCTGGAGGCGCTGCCGTGCGCCATCCGCGCCGCGGGTGGGCTGCTTGCGTATCTCCAGGAGACGCAACGTTCGAGCCTGTCCCAACTGACCTCGCTCCATCACTACAGCACCGACGGCTTCATGGTCCTGGACGCGCAGGCCCGCCGCAACCTGGAACTCCTCGAGAGCGGCCGTGGCGAGAGGCGCCACAGCCTGGTTGCCGTGCTGGATCAGACCTGCACACCGATGGGAGCCCGCCTGCTTCGAACGTGGCTGAACCAGCCTCTCCTCGATCTCGCGGCGATTCTGCAACGACAACAGGCCGTGCGCTGGTTCTGCGAGAATCCGGTTGCTCGAGCCAGTTTCCGCGACACGGCACGGCGCGTTGGCGACATCGAGCGGCTTGCCAACCGCGCGCTGCTGGTCACCATTGCGCCGCGCGAACTCGTTGCCCTGCGGCAATCCCTGCAGGCGCTCACGCAGATCGGTTCTGTGGAGGCCGGGCCAGCCTGGAGCCTCCCGGACACTTCCAGAAATGTGTGCGTTGAGACCGCCACGTTCCTGCAAGACGCGCTGTGCGAAGAAGTCCCTTCGTCAGTTGGCGCGGGAGGGGTAATTCGGCCAGGCTTTGCCCCCGAACTCGACGAACACGAGCAGAACGTACGAGAGGCCCGCGAGTGGATTGCCGGCCTGGAACGGAGCGAGCGCGCGCGGACCGGCATTCGCACGCTGAAAGTCGGCTACAACCGGGTCAGTGGCTACTACATCGAGATAACCGCCAACGCGCTGCTGGCTCGCACCCGCGACGGTGGAACGGAGGGCAGCGCATCCACGCTCCCCGACGACTATCTCATCCGGCAGTCGCTGGCAAACGCCACCCGCTACGTCACGGCCCAGCTCAAGGAGTGCGAGGCCCGCGTGCTCGGCGCCCAGGATACCCTGGCGCAACTGGAGGCCGACGTTTTCCGGCGCGTGGTCGGGTACGTAGCGGCCCGCAGTGCTACGCTGCTCGAGGCTGCGGGCTGCCTCGCCCAGGCCGATGTCCTCGCGGCATTCAGCGAGACCGCGGCGACGCGGGGCTATGTGTGCCCGGTGATTGATGACTCGGTCTCCCTGGAGATCCGGGGCGGTCGTCACCCAACGCTCGAGGCCATCCTGCCTGCCGGCACGTTCGTCGCCAACGACGCGCTGCTCGATGCGGATGGCGCCGCCATCACCATCCTGACCGGCCCGAATATGGCTGGCAAGAGCAGCATCCTCCGCCAGTGCGGCCTCATCGTGCTGCTCGCGCAGGTTGGCTCCTTCGTCCCGGCGGACTTCGCGCGCATCGGCCTGGTAGACCGCATCTTCAGCCGCATCGGGGCACAGGACGACATCTCGGCGGGGCAATCGACATTCATGGTCGAGATGTTGGAGACCGCGAACATCGTCCATCATGCGTCTCGCCGCAGCCTGGTGCTACTCGACGAGATCGGCCGGGGAACCTCGACCTGGGACGGGCTGGCCATCGCCCGTGCCGTTGTCGAACACCTGCATAACGCCCCGAACCTGGGGTGCCGCACGCTCTTCGCCACGCACTTTCACGAACTCACCGTTCTGGCGGACTACTTGCCCGGCGTCACCTGCGCGCGCATGGATGTGCTGGAAGAAGGTGACCGCGTCGTGTTCCTGCACCGCGTAGCGCCGGGTGGCGCAGACCGCTCGTACGGCATCCACGTCGCGGAACTCGCCGGACTTCCGCGGGCACTCACACGGCGCGCCCGGGAAATCCTGACCGACCTGGAAGAAGGCCCAGCCGGCCCAGCAGCACGCGAGCGCCGGGCCAGATCGGCCCGGCCAGCCGCTGAATCGGGAGCAATGCAACTGACGCTCTTTGCGCCGCCCAGCCCGGTGGTCGAGGCGTTGCGGTCGCTGGATGTCGATTCGCTCACACCCCTGGAAGCCCTGAACCGGCTCTACGAGTTGAAAGGCCTCGCTGGCGACAGCGGAACGTAACGGCTAGCCGCTGGCGTCGTCACGCACGATGAGGCCATTGTTGGTCCCATCCGCGTTGGCCTGGCACTCGCACCCCTTGCCCATCGCCAGTCCCTCCGGGCAGGGCCGCCGGCACATACCCGCGCAACAGAGCGTGTTCATGCCTTGTGTCAGGCAGTCCGTATCGCTCACGCACGGGTTGCAGGGGTCGATTGCCGTGAACTGGCAGATGCCATCGACGCACGCGCCCGTTCGGCACGGATCGAAGACCGCGCATTCCTCATCAGCGCCGCAGTGCCTGTTGCAGCACTCACCGAAGCAGCACTCATACCCCGGTTGGCAGTCAACAATGGCCATGACGCAAATGCCGTTGATGCAACTGTTGTTGACGCAAGGATCATCATTCTGCTTGCTGCGGCAGTCCCGGTGTGACTCGCACGTGCGCCAGCACGCGCCGTCGATGCAGGCTTCGCCTTCGTAACAGCCGCCGCAGGCATCCTGGGCAGCCGATCGGCGCGTGAAAACCGTGCCGGCGAAGAACGCAACGGCGGCGCCCAGCGCCCTCCGGGTGACGCCGCGAGAGAGCACAACGGCAAGGCGGTCAAAGTGATTCGCATTCATGCGGACAATTCTGCCTGAGTCTGCGCCAGCAAGCCGAGCGAGCCGCTCTGTGTCATCTGCCTGTACGTTCAGCAACGCACGTGAGGACAGGCCGGTTTCCGTGGCGTGCGTTACACCCGTGCAGCCTTCGCCGGAACGTGCCATAGTCTCCACATTCCAACGGCACACGTGCGGCGAACTCGCCCAGGCACGAAATGAGGGTGGCGATGCTGATCCGAGTGGGAGACTCCGTTTTCGGCGTAGGCGGCAAGGAAATTGGCAAGATTGCTGGCGTGCTCGTGAACGCCGGGACCATGCGGGCCACGGGAATCCTGGTGCACTCAGGCCTCTTTGGCCACAACGAGCGCATCCTGGGTGTAACGGGCATCGGCACGACGGACGAGCGCGGCCTCCACCTCGACACGACAGGCCAAGTGGCGGTGGCTGATTCGCCGATTGTGGACAGCGAGGAAATTGGCATCGCCCAGCGCGTGCAGCCGGAAGAGACGTTCATCCCGGCCGCAGGCGTCGGCGGCCCGGTATACGCAACAGAACCGAACGTCACAGGTCCATACCCGGACGAGTCCAGCTTCTTCGAGATGGCGCCGATCGATCCGCCGCCGGTCGAGATCTTCTCGAACATTGGCGAGAACGAGGTCAAGCTGACCGGCCACACGGAAGCGCTCTCCAGCGCCGGACATGGGCTGGGCCACGTGGAGAGCTACAAGCTCGGTGACATGGGCCTCGTGGACTGCGTGACGTTGTCGGACGGCAAGTCCTTCACCACGGCCCAGATCGACGAGTTCGGGACAGACAAGGTGCACCTGAAGGCTGGCGCTGCGTAGCGCGATCTGCCCAGGTTCCAGCCGGGCAACACGCGATATCAAGTGACATACCGCCCAGACAATGCTACGCTCGCCACGCCGCCGCCCCGTGGAGGGCGTGGCGTGCCATGAATGGCGAATAGCACCAGGCAGGATCTGCGAACGTGACCGACACTTTCCGATTGGCGATCGACCTCGATGGCGTCTTGACCGAGCACCCCCGCCCACTCGCCCAGGCAGCGTCCGCGCGCTTCGGTGTCGAAATGCCGGAAAGCGCATTCGTAGACTCCGCAGGTCTGAACGTTCCAGACGAGGTTCGCGACTGGGTCTACGGCCCGGAAGGCCCGGCATCACAGCTGGCGCCTGATCCCGAGGGCGCGGAATTTCTGCGCAAATTGCTGGAGTTCGTCGGCCCGGAGAACGTCAGCATCGTCACCGCCCGCCCGGAAAGCTCGGCGGCCATGACGCGCGCCTGGCTCAGCCGGCATGGCTTCCCGGAGTGCGCCATTGTCTACACCGACCTCAAGGCCGCCGAGGCCCTTCGCTCTGGCTACAGCTACGCGATTGAAGACAGCCTGCGTCACGCACGTAACTACGCGGCGGCCGGTGTCAACTGCTTCCTGGTCAAGGCTGGCCAGCATCAGATCGACGATCCACGGATTTCCTCATCGGAGGACCTGGGCACTGTGTTGAAGCTCATCGCCGGCAAGACCAGGCCGTTCTCAAGCAACGGTGCGCACACTGCGAGACGCGAGGACATGGACGACAGCAGTATTGAAGTCGCGCGCCCGCGCATCGTCATCAGCGATGCCATTCACCCGCAGGCACGAGAACGCCTGGCCGCTGCCGCCGAGATCGTTGATGTCGATGGCCAGAACGTGCCGGCGCTCCTGGCCGCTCTCCACGATGCCGACGCGCTGGTTGTGCGCAGCGAAACCGAGGTCACCGAGGACGTGTTGCGCGCGTCGCCAAGCCTGCGCGTGGTAGCCAGGGCGGGCGTAGGCGTTGACAACATCGATATCAACGCGGCAACACGAGCCGGGGTGCTGGTGCTCAACGCACCGGGAGCGAATGCCATTTCGGCGGCGGAGCACACCATCGCCCTGCTGCTTGGCGTCTCGCGCGAGATCGCGAAATCCGACGCTGCCACGCGGGCCGGCCGCTGGGAGCGCAAGACAATGAAGCCGATTGACCTCGCCGGGCGCACGGTTGGCATCGTCGGCCTCGGCCGCGTCGGCTCGCGGGTCGCGAAGCGATTGCGCGCGTTCGACATGCGGGTCATCGCCTACGACCCATTCATCACCCCGCAGCGCTTCACGGAGCAGGGAGCCGCCCCGGTTGATCTGGAAACCCTCCTGCGCTCGGCGGATGTGGTCACGTTCCATGTCCCCGAGAACGCCGAGACGTTTCACATGCTCAATCGCGAGACCATGCGGCTCCTGAAGCCAACCGCCATCGTCATCAACGCGGCGCGAGGCGGTGTTGTCGATCAGGATGCGCTGGCCGAAGCGTTGGCCGAGCGCCGGATCGCTGGCGCCGGCGTCGATGTGTTTCCCAGCGAACCCTGCACGGAGAGCCCGCTCTTTGCCCAGCCGAACGTTGTCCTGACACCGCACATTGGCGGCTCAAGCGCCGAGGCACTCGCGGCCGTCGGTGAGGTGATCAGTACTACCACCCTGGCCGCACTGCGCGGTGAGGCGGTTCCCAATGCGGTCAACCTGCCGGCGTCTTCCCTGCATGCACCCGAATTGCAGCGCCTGACGACCACTGCCGGAGCGGCCGGCCGCTTGCTGGCGGTCCTGGAGCCAGCGATCCCCTGCTCCTTTGTGGTGACGGTCAATGGTCAGATGCCCCAGGACATCACCGAGCACGTGGTCGTCGCAGCGCTGAGCGAAGCGCTCAACCGCTGGACCGGCCAACGGGTGACCCCGGTCAACGCACGGTTGCTGGCCGATGAAAACGACATCCGCGTCCGCGTCATCCTCGGTACGGCTGACGAGGACATCGTGCCCCATTTTTCATTCGAGGTCATCGATACGGTGGGCAGCCCGCAATCACATCATGTCACCGTGCGATGGGATCGCAACGAGGCCGCCATCATGGAAGTCGATGGCTTTACGCTGAACAGCCCCCTCGCGGGAGATGTCCTGATCACGCACCATCGTGACCAGCCAGGCGTTGTCGGCGCGGTGGGGATGATCCTGGGGCGTCACGATGTCAACATCGCCGGCATGCAGGTCGGGCGTCATCTGCCACGGCGCGGTGGCGACGCCATCATGGTCCTGAATGTGGACGACGTCGTTCCCTCGGAAGCACTCGAAGAGCTGAAAGAGATCCCCGGCATTACGACAGCGTACGTGGTCTCGCTGCCGCGACCCGTACCACAGCCTCAGTTGATCGGCGCGGGCGCCGGCGGCCGCTGATCCCAGGCCGCCTCGGCTGCGGCAACCTCTTCCAGGAACGGCTGCACAAACGCCTCTCCGGCCATCTGGACGGCATGTCCCGCGCTGGGGACGTGCGTGTGCCGCTGCACGCGTGGGGTACCGGCTAGCAGGTGCGTCACGCCCTGCAGCGCGGGATGGCTACGCCCGCCGCTGTACACAAGGATCGGGAACGCCGTATCCAGTGCCTCCCAGTGCTCGACCGGAAACTCACCAGGGGGTTCATTGCGGGCAAAGCGGGGCGCAAAGCTCTGCAACTGCTCCCAGTCGTCGCTGCCGCGCAGCCGCTCGGTCACATGGCCAGCGCCGATCATCTCGAAAAAGGCGGCTGTCGTCGCGTCGGGATCATCGTCCCGGTGCGCATCCTGGAGCTCTCGCACTCGCCGCATCATCAACCTGGCGTCATCGTCATCCAGGAGACGCAGCAACGGCGGTTCGATGAGGTGCAGGCTCTTGATCCGCCCGGGCGCTTGCAACGCCATGGTAATAGCCACGAGTGCGCCATACGAGTGAGCTGTCAGATGAAAGGTATCAACGCCTTGCCCGGCCAACTCGTGCAGCATCGCCGCCGCATCGCCCGCGAAGGTATAGCGGTCAGGATGTTCCCCGCCAGGCGTAAAGCCTGGGCGGTCGAGGAGCATGACTTGGTACTCCTCACCTATCTCCGCCGCAAGCTTGCCAAACGACGACTCGCCGTTCCCAAAGTCCCCGTGCACAAAGGCGATTACCGGTTTGTTACCCACGCGTAGGTGTTCTCCAATTCGTAGCCGGACCCTCTGCAAACAAGACAATACACGACGTATACTACCGACCGACTGGTCAGTCGGTTTTACGCCAGGGTACAGAATTTCGTGAGCACACAGGAGCGCAGCAAGTCACGCCGGCAACGGCTCCTCGACGCCGCACTGACCGTGTTTACGGAACAGGGCTACAACGCAACACCGATTGACGACATCGCTCGCGCATCCGAGACGTCCAAGGGCGGCGTCTATTTCCACTTCCCCAGCAAGCAGGCGCTCTTCCTGGCGCTCCTCGACGAGTCAAGCGCCGCACTGCTGGAGAACGTCGAGGCAGCCATGGCCTGCGAGCCAGACCCACTCCTGCGCGGCGAAGCCGCTTTGCGCGCGGTCATCACCTCCTTCACCGAACACCGCCTCCTGGCCCGGTTGCTCCTCGTGGAGGCTGCCGGCGCCGGCCGTGATTTCAACCGCGCCCTAATGGAGATGCATGAGCGGTTCGCGATGCTGATTGCCGCCTGTCTCGACGAGGCCGTGGCAACCGGGCAGATTGCACCGCTCGACACCCACTTCACGGCTCGTGCCTGGTACGGCGCTGTTAACCACACCGTCCTGCACTGGCTGCAAAGCGGGGAACCCAGGAATCTGGAAGGCACCTTCCCGCTCCTGCGTG
>JALYWD010000160.1 GCA_030852885.1 Chloroflexota bacterium
TGCTCTGGAAATTGCATCGCCTGTGGCCGCGTTGGCCCCAGGCACGACGGCTGAGCACCGTTGCCCGGTCGCCTTGCAGTGGTGAAGGAGGTTCCATTGGCGGATCAGCACACCAACTCGCCCGTAACCCGGCTCCTGGCCGAATCACTCTCCGGGAGGCTCTCCCGCCGCGATGTCATGAAGCGCGCGTCAGCGCTCGGCCTGAGCGCACCGCTCGTTGGCGTCATGCTCTCGGCGCAGGCGCAGGTCGCCGGCGCGCAGGACGCCACGCCCACAACGCCGGGCGCAACCATTGTGGCGCCAGAAGGGCTGCCGGATCTCAGCGGCAAGAGCATCGCCGTGATCCTGGGCCAGGATGGCCCGGTGGTGCCCTGGGAAGAGGCAGCCGTCGCCGCGTTCACCGAGGCCACTGGCTGTGCGGTGACGCGCACCTCTGGTCCGGAATCCACGACTGAGCGGCTGGCGCAGATCCAGCAGTTGCTGGCGGCGCAGGCCACTGATGTCGACGTGATGATGATCGATGTTATCTGGCCCGGCATCCTGGCGCAGCATGCGGCAGACCTTTCCGGCGCCATCGGCTGGCAGGGCGCGGAGTACTTCGAGCGGATCGTCGCCAACAACACCGTGGGTGGCAAGCTGGTCGGCATTCCGTGGTACACGGACGCCGGCATCCTCTACTACCGCACGGACCTGCTGGAGAAGCACGGGTTCGAAGCGCCGCCGCAGACCTGGGCGGAACTGGAAGAAATGGCCTCGGCCATCCAGGAAGGTGAGCGCGGCGAGAATCCAGACTTCTACGGCTTCGTCTGGCAGGGAGGCGCCTATGAGGGGCTCACCTGCAATGCGCTGGAGTGGCAGTACTCCAACGGCGGCGGTGTGATCGTGGAAGAGGATCTCACCGTCAGCGTCAACAACCCGCAGGCCATCGCCTCGTTCGAGCGCGCCAGGGACTGGGTCGGCGCCATCTCCCCGCAAGGCGTGACGACCTACAAGGAAGAGGACGCTCGCGGTGTCTGGCAGTCGGGCAATGCCGCCTTCATGCGCAACTGGCCCTATGCCTACGCCAACGGCCAGGCTGCTGATTCCAGCATCCGGGACAAGTTCGATGTCACCCAACTGCCGATGGGCGATGGCGACAACGCCACACACGCGGCATGCCTGGGCGGCTGGCAGATGATGGTCTCCACGTACTCCGAGAATCAGGACGCGGCCATCGCGTTTGCACAGTACCTGACCTCGATCGAGTTGCAGCGGTCCCTCGCCATCGAGCAGAGCCGCCTGCCAACGATCGTGACGCTGTACGATGACGCCGATGTCCTGGCGGCCAACCCGTTCTTCGGCAGAATGAAGGACGTCTTCCAGGGCGGCGCCGTAGCCCGCCCGTCAACGGTCACCAGCGACCTCTACAACGAGGTCTCGACGAAGTACTTCACCGCCGTCAATGAGATCCTGACCGGTCAGGCCCCTGACGCTGCTGCCCGCGTGGCGCAGTTGCAGACCGAAATCGAAGAAATCGTCGCCGAGTTGTAACGGCGCTCCGGGTCACCTTCGTACGCCAGGCGGGGTCGTTCCCGCCTGGCGTTCGCCAAACTGGGGATCACGATGAGTGTCAACGTCGACATTGCCCCGCTGCCTGAAACAGTCAGACCGCCCAGACCCTGGGATGCCCCGACCACCAAAGTGGGCCGCAGTCGTGAGCGGTTGGCCTGGTTGCTGGTCACTCCCAGCCTGCTGATTGTGCTCGTCGTGGCGCTGTATCCCCTCATCCAGACGTTCCGGCTCAGCTTCACGAACACCCGCCTGGCGAGCGCGCGTGAGCCGCGCTTCGTGGGGATGGACAACTACAGCAGCCTGCTCGCCGAAGAGGCGTTCCGCAACACGATCTGGCACACGGTGGTCTTCACCGTGGCCTCGGTCACCCTGGAAACGCTCCTTGGTCTCGCCATCGCGCTGGTGATCCATTCCAACTTCCGGGGACGAGGCGGCGTGCGGACCGCCATGCTGGTGCCCTGGGCCATCCCAACCGTGGTCTCTGCCTCGATGTGGCAGTGGATGTACAACGACGTCTTCGGCGTGATCAACGACCTGCTGGTCTACCGCCTGCACATCCTGGATCAAAAGGTGGCCTGGCTGGCCAACCCGGCCACAGCGCTGCCCGCGATCATCGCCGTGGATGTCTGGAAAACCACGCCCTTCATGGCGTTGCTGCTGCTCGCCGGCCTGCAGTTGATCCCCGGCGATGTCTACGAGGCGTCGATGATCGACGGCGCCAACAAGGTGCAGCAGTTCTTCCAGATCACGCTGCCCTTGCTCAAGCCGGCGCTCCTGGTGGCGCTCATTTTCCGCACACTCGACGCCTTCCGCGTCTTCGACGTGATCTACGTCATGAAGCAGTTTGCCCCGGAGACCATGACTGTCGCGGTCTACGCGCGGCAGCAGTTGATCGACCTGGCGCGCCTGGGCCGTGGCTCCGCCTCCGCCGTGATCATCTTCCTGTGCATCCTGGTCTTTGTGATTGCGTACACCCGCCTGGTGAAAGTCGAGGAGATGTAGGACATGGCAACGTCAACCCTGCCGGCAACTCAGGCTACGCAGGCGGGCGCGGGTGCGGGATCGCGTGTGATCGAGGCTCCGCGCCAGGGCTTCAAGCTCGGCAAGTTCATTCAGCGTGTCCTCTTCTGGGCGCTGATTGTCTTCATCCTGATCTACACCCTGTTCCCCTTCTACTGGGCTGTCGTCTCCTCCCTGACGCTGGACACCCAGCTTTTCAACACGCCGGCATCCTACTGGCCGAGCCAGATCGACTGGAGCCACTACCAGTTCGTGCTGCGCAACGATGACTTCCTGCGTGCCTTGCAGAACTCCGCCATCGTCTCGGTGGGGACAGTCGCCATCGCGCTGCTGATCGGCTCGCTGGCGGCGTATGCCTTGGGGCGCATGCAGTTTCGCGGCCGCACCGCCGTGCTCTACATCGTGCTCTCGATGACCATGTTCCCCGGCGTGGCCATCATCGGCTCGCTCTTCCTGATGATTCGCGGCGAGTGGCTGCTGCATACGCCGAACATCTACAACACCCGCATTGCCCTGATCATCACCTACCTGATCTTCACCCTGCCGTTCACGATCTGGGTGATGACGCAGTTCTTCAAGGCGATGCCCGGCGAACTGGAGGAGGCGGCGCTGGTTGACGGCGCGGGCCCCATGCGCGTCTTCTGGCAGATCCTGCTGCCGCTGGCCGCGCCTGGCCTGGTCACCACCGGCCTGTTGGCCTTCATCGCCGCGTGGAATGAGTTCCTGTTCGCCCTGACCTTCACCAACAACTACAACGCGCGCACCGTGCAGGTGGCCATCTCGCAGTTCTCGGGCCGCTCGCAGTTCGAGCTGCCGTACGCGAACCGCATGGCCGCCTCGGTGCTGGTGACGCTGCCGCTGATCGCGCTGGTCCTCATCTTCCAGCGCAAGATCCTGGCGGGTCTTACCGCTGGAGCTGTGAAGGGGTAGAACGCCTGTTGGAAGTGGCCTCATCCGGCATCTTCGCGCCGGACGGCCCTCACCCCAACCCCTCTCCCGGTGCGCGGGAGAGGGGCTTTTCCTCACCGAATCGCCTGCTCAGATCCGAACGTCACGGCTCCCTGGCTGGACTGCGATCACGTCGTCCATGCCCAAAACTCGTACCCGGTACGTGCGCTCTTGCGCTGCCTCGTCAAACTCAAGGACCAGCCCATCGCCATCCTCCTGTAGCGTGACGGCGCTGCCGTTATGGAAGGTGAAGCTGCTGTCTCCCGCCTCGCCAGTCGGGTACACCCGCAGTTCCAGGGATTGCAGAAGATCATCTGCTGAGACGTTGGCGAAGGTCACCACCGGCTGGGCCAGCAGTGGCAGGATGGCGGTGCCCCGCACAAAGAGCGGGATCGTCTCCAGTGGAGCCGGAACCTCCTGATAGCCGGGGCCGTCGTAGCGTTGGTCATCCCAGAAGCTGAACCAGGAGCCCGGTGGGAACCAGACGCGGCGCGTGGTCGCGCCTTCCTCGACCACGGGAGCGACCAGGAGCTCGTCGCCGAGCAGGTACTGGTGGTCCTGCGACAGTGCTTCCGGGTGCTCGGGAAAGCGCAAGACCATATGACGCATCGTTGGCTGGCCGGTCTCATGTGCGTTCGCGGCGTAGGCGTAGAGATACGGCAGCAAGCTGTTGTGCAGGCGGGCGTAGCGCCGCCAGGTATCAATCGTGGTCTC
>JALYWD010000182.1 GCA_030852885.1 Chloroflexota bacterium
ACCTGTTCTGTCATCAACCGGCGGAGCGGGATGCCGTTCGTGAGGCGGCCTGGATTCGCCATCTCGCGCCGCTCTTCGCCGAGGTAGGGGCGGAGCCACCAGCGGTGCTGAACGAGATCGCGACCAGTTTCCTGGTTGACGAGGCCATGCAACGCCTGGTGCTGGAACTGCGCCCCGCTATTGTCAGTTTCCACTTTGGCCTGCCGCCCGCGAGCTATCTCACCGCCCTGCGTGAGGCGGGCATCCGGACCCTGGCGACGGCGACCAATCCCCGGGAAGCAACCATCATCGAAGCGGCAGGCGTTGACGCCATCGTTGCCCAAGGCATCGAGGCTGGCGGCCACCGGGGGATATTTGATCCCGAGGCCGAGGATGAGCGCCTGAGCACCGCCGTCCTGGTGCGGCTCCTGACGCGGCAGACCGGTTTGCCCATCATCGCGGCGGGCGGCATCATGGACGGCGCAGGCATCCGGGCCGCCCTGGATATGGGCGCGGCGGCGGCGCAACTGGGGACTGCCTTCATCCTGTGTCCGGAGTCAGCCGCGAATGCCGGTTACCGCGCGAGTCTCAAGAGCGAGCGGGCCAGGGTGACGCGGCTGACCCCCGTGCTCTCGGGGCGACCCGCCCGGGGCATGGTCAACCGGCTAATCCGGCATGGCGAAGCGCCAGGCAGCCCACGGCCCGCCGCCTACCCGGTAGCCTATGACGCGGTCAAGCAACTGAACGTCGCTGCCATGGCCCAGGGAAATGCCGAGTTCGCCGCCCAGTGGGCCGGGCAGGGCGCGCCGCTGGCCCGGGAACTGCCGGCAGCCACGCTCGTGACCACGCTGATGGAAGAATTTCGCGCCTGAGGATCGGGGCGGCAGGAACCGCATGGAGGGGTATGACCGTGGATGCACGAGAGTTTGACCTGGTGAGCAAGCGGTGGGCACGAACCCGGCCCTCGCGCCGCCGAATCCTTGGGTCGGGTGGGTTCGGGTTGGCGGCGCTGGCCGCGGCGGTCCTCACGCCCGGCCGTACGGAGGTCTCGGCTGCGCCAGCACGCCAGGCGACGCCGGACGCAACGCCGCCTGGCGCCTATCCCGACGCTATCTCCATCGACGGCACCTGGTTCTGCAACCAGACCTACGCGCTGTGTAACACGGCCGTTTGCGAGCGCTCGGCCGATGACCCGAGCGTGGCCAGTTGCCCCTGCGTGGTCCTCAACGGCTACTCCATGGGCTTCAAGACGTGCGAGGAGCGGGCGCAGAACGGAACCAGTCTCTTCTCGACGTTTTCGACCGCAAACGTCAACAGCGAGTTCGGCATCCTGTCCTGCCCCGATGACGCGGCCTGGGTGAACTGCCTCGACTACCCCTGCGAGATGGACCCGCG
The DNA here is from genome assembly GCA_030852885.1 of Chloroflexota bacterium. Classification (GTDB taxonomy): domain Bacteria; phylum Chloroflexota; class Chloroflexia; order Thermomicrobiales; family UBA6265; genus JACCXM01. The sequence continues at coordinate 1,375 of JALYWD010000182.1, forward strand.
TGATCCCGCCCTGGCGACCTGCCAGTGCGCCGTCGTGGAAAAGGGCCCATTCCGCACTTTTGGCGGGTACTGCGACGAGAGCGTGTGCACGACGGAATTGCTCTCCGGCACCTCGCTGGACGCACCGGGTGTCGCGCAGTACATGGCCGGCATGGAGCAGGTGCAGCAGACCGTGACGCTGCCAGAAACGTGCCCCAGTTCGACGACTTCAGCAACGCCTGCGGCCTAGAGCCCTATCCCCAGCCCCTCTCCCGCGTATCGGGAGAGGGCTTACTGCGCCGTGCACGCGCATCAGGTACGGGTCGTAGCGCCAGATCTCCGCCACCATCTCGCCCATCGGCTCCCCTCTCCCGATGCGCGGGAGAGGGGCTGGGGATGAGGGCCGTCGCGTCAATCCGCCGGACTGGGGCTCACCTCTGGCGTACGATGAAGCATCCTGGTCAGCACCACGGCCAGCACGATGACCAGGGCCAGGATACGGAAGAACCACTGCACGTTGAACTCAGGCCGGTTCAGCGCTGGCGTGATGTACTGGTCCGCTAGCACCAACGCCAGCACCGTCAGCCCGATCAGCACCGTCAGCACGATTGGGTTGGCCGGGGCCTGCGTCGGTTCGTGGGCCACCGCGCCAATCGGGTTATGCCGCGTTTCCGGCAGCAGCCACATCCCGACGACGAAGGTGATGGCCGCCACCGCCACCGGATAGAGCAGCCCGGCATAGCGAGGATCGACCGGGAACGCGCCCGGATTGCGCAGAGCCATGGCAAAGACCACCCCGGCGATCAGCGGCAGGAACCCGCCGAAGTAGCCGTTACCGACGTGGTACGGCAGCGACACCGAGGTGTAGCGCACCCGCGCCGGGAACGACTCCACCAGGAACGCCGCGATTGGCCCGTAGACCATGGTCACGAACAGCACCAGCACGAAGACCAGCAGCACCAGCGCCACCGGCTGATAATTGCCCCCGGCTGGCGTGTATCCCCACATCAGGCTGAAGAGCGGGATGGTCAGGATGGCGGCGAGCAGGTTGCCGGCCATCATCACCGGCTTGCGCCCGATGCGGTCGGAGAGGGCGCCGAACACGACGAAAAAGGGCGTTGCCAGCAGCAATGCGATAGCAATGATCACGTTGGCGTCGGCGGCCGGGACGTTGCCAATGTTCGTGATCGTGCCGTCGGCGGCGATTTCCTGGTTGCTGTTCTGCAGCCAGAAGAGGGTGTAGAACTGCCCGCAGTACCAGACCACGGCTTGCCCCGCGGCCGCACCCCAGAGGACGGTGAGAATGGTCTGCCACTTCGACCACGAGCCGAAGCTTTCAGCAATTGGCGCCTTCGAGGTGTTGCCAGACGCCTTCATGGCAGCGAAGAGAGGCGATTCCCGCAGGCGCAGGCGAATGTAGAGCGAGATCGCGACCAGGAAGACCGACGCCAGGAACGGGATGCGCCAACCCCAGGCCGCGAAATCCTCCGGGGAGAGCGACCGCTGCACGACGAGGATCACGAGTAGCGACACGAAGAGCCCGAGCGTCGCCGTGGTCTGGATGAAACTCGTGTAAAACCCCCGGCGCTTGTTGGGAACGTACTCCGCGATATATACGGCAGCACCGCCGTACTCGCCGCCGAGCGCCAACCCTTGCAGCAGGCGGAGAAACACCAGGATCATCGGGGCCAGCACCCCGATCTGGGCGTAGCTCGGTAGCAGCCCGATGATGAACGTCGCGCCACCCATGATCACCAGCGTCACCAGGAACGCGTACTTGCGGCCGACGAGATCGCCGATGCGCCCGAAGAACAGGGCACCGAAAGGTCGCGCCGCGAACCCGGCGGCGAAGGTGGCCAGGGTCGAGAGTACTGCCAGCGTCTGGTTGCCGGATGGAAAGAACTGGGAGGCCAGGACCAGGGCCAGACTCCCGAAGATGTAGAAGTCGTACCACTCGATCATCGTGCCGACGCCCGAGGCCCCGATCACGGTCCAGATGTTCGCGCCGCCAAGCCGTTCCTCATCCTCCATCGTGCGTGCCACGGTCGCGTCAACGCGTCGTTCCCCCATCGGTGCTCTCCTTCGAGCATCGCCAGAGCGTGACCCCACCCTCAGGCGATCCGACTCCGCATGCGGCTGACGGTCTGTGGCTCTGCGGGATCAGGGCGGGAAAAGACGCGACCGTCCTGCGCACTTTATCATCATACATGTAAAATCCGAGAATGCATGGGTGCTCGTAGTCGTGCAGCGACGAGTTGCTGATTTGCCGAACATCGGTAGGCGTTTGCCGCGACAGGAGCACCCCCATGTCCGCTCATTCCCACCGTCCGGTCGATCCTCGGGCTTCATTCATCCTGCGGTGGTCAGCGCTGTCCGGCGTCTTCATTGCGCTTCTCACCCTGATCTTGTCGCCGCTGGTGCGCGATGGCCTCCAGGATGGCGGCACCGCGTTGCTACGCGCGGCAGCGATATCTGCGCTGCTGGTGGGACCATTCCTGGTCGCATTGGTTGCTTTGCACTGGCGCAGCAAAACGGTGGCAAGAACGACATGGCTCCTGTGCGGCCTGGTCGCGCTCGGCGTAGGGGCGATGCTCGCCGCGAGTGGGGTCGGATTCTTCCTGGCCGCTGCCGGAATTGGGTTGATTGCAGCGTGGTGGCTCGCGTTGCCGGAAAAGCCGTAGCGTGTCTCTTCTCGCCGGGTTCCTATGGTCTGGCTAGTTCGCAGGAAGACAGAAGCAGCGGCGCAAAAAGCCCCTCTCCCTGCGCGCAGGGAGAGGGGCTTGGGGTGAGGGTATCTCTACCCGAACGCAATCGTCAGCGGGTTCTCCAGGTAGCGCTTCACCGTCTGCAAGAAGCGCGCGACCTCTGCCCCGTCCGTCACCCGGTGGTCGGCCGAGAGGGTGATGTTCATCCGCTTGCCCGGCACGATCTCGCCGTCCTCGACCACCGGCACAGCCTTGATCGAGCCGACGGCCAGGATCGCGGCCTGCGGCGGGTTGATGATGGCGATGAACTCCTCGACGTCAAACATCCCGAGATTCGAGATGGTGAAGGTGCCGCCCTGGTACTCGTCGGGGGTGAGGCCGCCGTCGCGCGCCCGCCGGATGAGATCCTTGGTCATGCGGGCGATGCCGATTAGCCCCCGCTGGTCGGCGTCGGGGACGAAGGGGGCGATGAGACCACCCTCGATGGCGACCGCGACGTTGATGTCGATGTTCGGGTGGTCGACGAGCTGGTCGCCCTCCAGCGAGGCGTTGAGATTCGGGAACTCGCGCAGCGCCAGCGCCGCCGCCTTGATGATGAGATCATTGAAGGAAACCTTGGCCGCATCGTCCGGCACCTGAGCATTGATCTGCTCGCGCAGGGCCGCCGCCGGCGCCATGTCGACTCCAGACGTGACATAAAAGTGGGGCGCGGCGGCCTTCGACTCGGCCATGCGGCGGCCGGTCGTGCGCCGGATCTTGCTCAGCTCGTGAGGCACCCCCGCCGGTCGCCCGGACGGACCCGGCGTTACCGCCGGCGCCACAGCTGGAGCTGGTGCCGGCGCCGTGATC
>JALYWD010000151.1 GCA_030852885.1 Chloroflexota bacterium
CCTTCTTCCAGGCCCCAGAAGGTCGGCGGCGACTCCCACATGTCGTTGACGATGAGGTCGATATCCTCCGCCAGCAGCGCCTCGATGTCGAACCCGCCGTAATCCGGCGCCACCGACACCATGCCCTCCAGCTCCATATCGCCGGCGATGGTCTCGCGCGTGCCGTCCGGGCGCAGGGGCTGCCCGAAATAGCCAACCGGCTTCGCGCCGAAGTCATCCAGCGCGGCGGCCAGGTTCAGGTAGGCAACCACCCGTTGCGGGGTTTCCGGCAGCGAGATGGTGACGCCGGCGTCATCCGTAAAGCTCCACCCGGCCGCCGGGGTGGCATCCTGCGCGGCTGCACCGGCAGGGATACCGGCAACCGAGAACACTGCCAGCCCGCCCAGCACCTGACGCCGCGATACCCCGCGCCCCGGATTCACCATTCGCGACACGCTCACTCCTCCGGCGCACGAGGGCGCCTGCCTGGATTCCGACCAATTCACTCGGAATTATCCTAGGCAGACGCCTGGAGCGGTGTCAAGATCGGCGTGAGATGTCAGTTCCCGGAGGATTTCCCCTACGCTCCGCGCTCGCCGTAGAGATAGGTGACGCCGTTGCGCACGCCCTCTTCCATGAACATGAAGTCCGTGCCGGCGGTGAGGAAGAGGAACCCCTGCTCGGCGCGCTTCTTCGCTTCCCGCGGGGTGAAAGCGGCGAAGCCGGGAATCTTGCCGGTGTTGCGGCACGCTTCCAGTACCCGCGCGATAGCGGCCTCATGCCGTTCGTCGCCGTAGGACACGCTGGGGTGGATGCCGAGGGAGAGCGCGAGATCGCCGGGGCCGATCCAGCAGCCGTCGATTCCCGGCGTCGCCATGATCGCCTCGGCGTTCTCCACCGCCAGCGCGCTCTCGAGCTGTACGGCCACGAACATCTCGTCGTTGATGGTGGTGGTGTAGTCCGGGTTGTGGCGCGCGGCGCGGCCCCACCCCCAGGAGCGCCCGCCCGCCGGTGGGTAGCGGCAGGCAGCGGCGGCGGCCTGCGCCTGCTCCGGCGTGTCCACCATGGGCACGATGATGCCCTGTGCGCCCTCATCCAGGAGCCGCCCGATCAGGGTGTAGTTGTTGGTAGCCACGCGGGCCATCGGCGTGGACTGCCCGGTGGAGATAGCCATGAAGGAGAAGGCGGTGCTCTCCGGGTTGTTGTAGGAGCCATGCTGGGTGTCCACCATCAGGAAGTCCACGCCAGACTCAGCCAGCACTTCCGCCGCCACGGGAGAGCCCATTTCCAGCGCGTAGCCAAAGGCTGGCTCGCCGCGTCGCATTTTGGCCAGCGCCTGATTCACGACCATGAGTTCCCATGCTCCCCTGCTTCCCGGTTCCGCCGGGCGCATCCGCCGCGGCCCGGCAGCCTACCAAGTCCCCGGCAGGGTCACAACCGCACACAGCGGGGCCGCGCCTGTGGCAGGCGCGGCCCCGTTGTGTCATCCCGAGCATGTTTGCGCCGGGTAGAACCCTCACCCCCGGCCCCTCTCCCCCCACCTGCTGCGCGGGAGAGGGGTTGGGGTGAGGGCCGCGCCTTGGCGTTCGCGCGGTAGCAGCTACAGCGGCTGCAACCGGCTCTTTTCCACCTGGCTCAGCTTCTTCGTCAGGCGCTTGTACTCCTTGCGCTGCTTCTTGTTCTTCTTGTGGCTGGGATCGGCGATGTTGACCGTCTCCAGGGAGTCCTTCTTCAGGTCATACATCTCCCACTGGTCCGCAACCGACCCTGCCTCGTCGTAATACCTGGCCAGTTTGTAGCGGCCTTCGCGGATGGTGGTGAGGTGGTTCGGCGGCTGCACGTAGGGACCGGTCGGTTGCCCGGCCTGGAAATCGTCGTACGTGAAGACCACGTACTTCTGCGGGCCCTTGTTCTTCTTCGGCTTCCGCAGCACGCCGGAGTAATCCTTGCCCTGCCAACTGGCGCGGGCAGACTTCGGGACGTTGAAGAGATTGGCCATGGTGGGCACGAAGTCCACGTGAGAGACCATGGCATTCGTCTGCTCGGCCTGCGAGAAGAGCCGGGGGTTGGAGAAGGTGAGCGGGACGCGCAGCGTCTCCTCGTAGAAGTTGAAGATCTTCTGCCGCATGCCGTTGTGGCAGAGCCCAACTTCCCCGTGGTCCGAGGTCTGGATGACGAGTGTGTTCTCCAGCAGCCCCTGCGTCTCCAACGTGTCCAGAATCTGGACCAGGTAGGCGTCAGACTCCTTCATCAGGTTGCCATAGAAGTTCAGGTAGTTGCGCTGCATTTGCTCCGTGGTCAGTTGACCCAGGCCGCCGTTCATGATGGCCAGCGCCTGCCTCTGCGCCGTTGGCTTGGTCGAGAGGTCTTCGACAATCGTCTCCGGCAGTCCGATGGTGCCGACAAGGTCGGCATCGGTGTAGCCCGCGTCAGGGGGAGGATTCGGACCGTCATAGTCATAGGTGTTCGGGTAGGAAAGCACGTCGTGCGGGTTGACCAGCGAGACGGTCAGGAAGAACGGCTGTTGCTGCGCCGCCGCCGAGGTCAGGTACTCGAGCGTTCCCTCACGCCCCAGATCAACGTCGCCGTCGTCATTCATGAAGCGGCCATCGTTGTTCGGATCGCCGCCGCCAAACTGGTCGATGGCCTGGTTGGCGCCCGCGTCCGGCGGGTCCCAGCGCTCGAAGCCGTAGCGGTTGACATCGTTCGGCACCCATTCGTTCTCAGTCATCTTGCTGAGGTGCCACTTGCCCTTGTACGGCACGCTGTAGCCAGCCGCCTTCATGACCGTCGCCAGGTTGGGCAGGTCGAGCGGCAGTTCCACCTGCGGGTACTGGTTCGCGGGCATGTTCTCTTCCAGCGTGTACTTCACGCCGTGCTGGGCCGGGAAATACCCGGTGAAGAGTGTGGCCCGGCTGGGCGAGCACATGCAGGAACCGCAGAACGCCCGGTTGAAGCTCAACCCGTTCTGCTTCAGGCGCGTCATGCCGGGCAGGTTCTGCTCCTCCCAGCCTGACGGGAAGTGCATGGTGGCGCGCTGCTGATCGGTGATGAACATGAGCACGTTCATGCCGCTGTAATCACGGCCCTTACCCTTGTGCTTCTTCTTGTGTTTGTTTTTCTTTTTGGCGTCGACCCCGATCAGGGATTCGCCAGCCGCAACGGCTGGAATGGCCGCTCCAGCGCGCAAAAGATCGCGTCTCTTCAACAAGGCCCGTTCCTCCAGATTCGTTATTGTCGCCACAAGGTACCTATGATAGTGCCTTCGGCCACGAGACCTGTCAATCTTCGGATAGCCCACACCCAGGGCACGAAGGTGCGAGTTTCCGCGTTGGCTACTCTGTACGTGTGATCATCTGGATAAACTTTACGATTTCTTCAGCAAGTTGCGCCTGAAACGCCTCTCGGTCGAAACCAGGCGGGTCCTGCGCTGGAGCGACGTGCGGCTGCCGCATCTGGGGCGGGAAGACGCTGAGGAACGAGAAGTGCCCGGCGCCAGCAACCGTGCGGGAGTCCAGCAGGTCCGGGCGCGGGAGCTGCCGGGCCACCAGGTCCGCGTGGTGCGGGGGCGGGGTGATTGTGTCCTGCTCGCCAGCCAGCATCAACACGGGAACGTGGACGGCGTCCAGCGCTCCCGGCGCGTGGAACCAGATTGCCGCTGGCGCCAGGAGCACCAACGCGGACACGCGCGGATCATGGGCCACGGTGATTGGCTCCGTCGGCCCGTCTGGCCAGACCTCCGGCAGCGTGCGCGGCTCGCCACCGGCCAACGCCAGCGCGGTGTACGCGCCCAGGGAGTGCCCGATGAGCGCAATGCCGCGCGGCTTCTGCCCCGAAAAGAGTGACGGATCGCCGAGGACCGCGTCGATCGCCACCTGCAGGTGGTGCGGCCGCTGCCGCAGGTTCTGCAGGGTGCCCTGCTGGTGGCGATCATCTCGGTTGTCGCCCGGATGGACAGGCAACCCGGCCACGCAGCCCGCCCGCGCCAGCGCGAGCGCCAGGTCGCGGTTGACCAGCGGGCTGCTGCCGCTGCCGTGCGAGAGCATGACCAGCGGATGTTCGCCGGCGAGAGGCGTGGCATCCCACGCGGCGGAGATCGCGTAGGGCCCCAGGCTGCGCTGACACTCCGGTTCCCGGGTGGGGTAGCAGATGATGACCGGGAAATCCCCGGCTCCGGCCGCATCGGTCACCATGATTTCACGCCAACCTGCGTTCACCAACTCCCCCCTGGCTGCTCCAGCTTGTGAGATGTGTGCCGTGTGCGCGCCGCTGCATGCCAATGTTTGACGCGGCCAGCACGAACCTGTTAGGGTCCTGCCCGCGTGTTGCCCATTGGCGACATGAGCAATGACTACCGCCACCTGGAGGTGCGCCATCATGCCTGCCATCACGACCTCTCGCGCACACTCGGTAGGCGCCTCTCTCCTCGCGTAGTGTGCCCTGGGCATCTCCGGGCATCTCCAGACCTCGGCTGACGTCAACGAGGATTTTCACGAACTGACAGCCCCTGCCGTGTGCGCATGCGATGACCTCGCGGGAAACCCCGTGAGGTATTGGCCGTGCCTCGCGTACGCAGGAGTGTTGCATTCGTGTCAAACCGGATTGCACCGCAACGCCTGAACTGGCGTCTACTTGTTCGCTACCTGGCCCCATACCGCTGGCAAGTCCTCCTCCTGGCGGCGAGTCTCGCCGCCACGCTCGCCGTGCAGCTTGCCACCCCGCTCGTGGCCAGCCGCTTTCTCGACGCGGCCGTTGGCACCGCCCCGCTCGATGCGCTGCTGGCCCTGGCCGGGCTCACCATGCTCCTGGCAGTGATCGGGCAAGGGATCGCCATTGCGGAGACATGGGTCGCCGAGCGGTTGAGCTGGAGCGTCACCAATGCGCTGCGCGAAAACCTCGCACGGCGCCTGCTCCACCTCGACGATGCGTTCCACCATGCCTATACGCCCGGTGCATTGCTGGAACGCGTGGACGGGGACGTTGGCACGCTGGCGCGCCTCTTCTCCCGCTTCACGGTCTACGTCGTTGGCAACGGCTTGCTGATGGCAGGCATCCTGGGGCTGCTCTCCACGCTGGACTGGCGGATCGGGCTGGGGCTGACGCTCTTCACCGCCATTGCCCTGGCAGTCATGCTCTGGCTGCGCGCCGACGCCACCCCGTACTCCGCTGCCGAGCGCCAGGCAACGGCGGAGTTCTACGGGTTCCTTGGGGAGTACCTGGCCGGGCTGGAGGATATCCAGGCCAGCGGCGCGCGCGGGTTCGTGCTGCGCCGGTGCGCCGAGTTGATGCGGCACTGGCTGCGGGCCAATCTGCGGGCCCAGATGCGCGGCTACGGCATGGTTGCGGTCAGCCAGGGGCTGTTCGGGCTGGGCATGGCCTTTGCCCTGGGGCTCAGCGCCCTGCTCTACCGGGACGGGGCGCTGACCATCGGAGCGGTCTTCCTCGTCTTTCGCTACACGGAGATGCTGCGCCAGCCGACCGAGCAGATCCGCAACGAAGTGCAGGATCTGCAGCAGGCCGGGGCCAGCCTGGGCCGTATCGAATCATTGCTGGCGGAGCGCTCCCGCATCACCGATGGCCAGGGGGAGCATCTGCCACCCGGGCCGCTCGCTGTGGATCTGGATGATGTCTGGTTCGGCTACGAGTCAGGTGTGCCCGTGCTGCGCGGCGTCACGCTGCGCCTGGAGCGACAGCGCGTCCTCGGCATCATGGGCCGGACCGGGAGCGGCAAATCGACGCTGACGCGGCTCCTCCCCCGCTTCTACGATCCCGACGCCGGGAGCGTGCGCCTGGGCGGGGTTGACGTACGCGACGTGACCATCGCCGCCGTGCGCTCGCGGGTCGGGCTGGTGACGCAGGAGGCGCACCTCTTTGGCGCGAGTGTGCGGGACAACCTCACCCTGTTCGACGACAACGTGCCGGACGCGCGCCTGCTCGCCGCGCTCGACGAGTTGGGCATGGGCCCGTGGCTGCGCGCGCTGCCCGACGGCCTGGGGACCATGCTCGGCGCCGGCGGCCAGGGGCTCTCGGCCGGGCAGACCCAGGTACTGGCGTGCGCCCGCCTCCTGCTGCGCGAGCCAGACGTGGTCATCCTGGACGAACCCTCCTCGAAGCTCGACCCCGCAACGGAACGCCTGGTGCACCGTGCCTTTGGCCGCCTGCTGGAAGGCCGCACCGGGATTATCGTGGCCCACCGGCTCTCAACCTTCGCGCTTGTTGACGACATCCTGATCATGGAGAACGGCGTGGTCACGGAACATGGCCCGCGCCTGGCGCTGGCCGCCGATCCGGGATCGCGCTACGCGGCCACGCTGCGGGTGGCCGCCGGGGAGGTGCGGGCATGAGCTCGCAGCCAGCCTGGCGCTACCTCTTCCAGATGTCCCGCTTCGTGGGCCGCTACAGCGTGGCGCACGCCATCCTGTGGGGGGTGATGAGCCTCTCCGGGCTCCTGCCGGGGCTTATCGCCAGGGCGTTCTTCGATGATCTGACCGGCTCTGTCCCGGCGCCCACCGGGGTGACGGGCCTGGTCCTGCTGCTTGTCGCGCTGGCCCTCGGGCAAGCGGCCCTCTGGCTGATCGCCGGCTACGTCGAGATCGTCTTCCGCTTCCGTGCGAGCGCGCTCCTGCGCCGCAACCTGTTGACGCACCTGCTGGCGCGGCCCGGCGCGCTGGCGATCCCGTACGGGATCGGCGAGACGATCAGCCGTTTCCGGGATGATGCCGCCATCGCCGAAGACAGCCTCGACTGGACTGACGAGATCATCAGCGCCGGGATGATCGCCCTCATCGCCGTTGGCATCCTCTTCTCGATCGACGGCCTGCTCACCCTGGCCGTCCTGGCGCCGCTCGTGGTGGTGGTCTTCGTCGCGCAGCGCTTCGCCGCCACCCTCGGCCGCTACCGCGCTGCCAGCAGCCAGGCCGCGAGCGATGTCGCGGGGGCGCTGGGCGACATGCTCACGGCCGTCGAGACCGTGCGGGCGGCCGGGGCCGAAGAGCGGGTGATTGCCCACCTGGGCCAGCTCAACCAGCGGCGGCAGGCGCTGACGGTCAAGGACCGGCTGGCAACACAGATGCTGGACGCGCTGACGAACAACCTCATCGGGTTTGGCGCCGGGGTGATCATGCTGCTGGCAGCAAGCCAGATTCGCGGCGGGGAACTGACTGTCGGTGATTTCGTCCTGTTCATCTCGTACCTGGCCATTGTCACCGATTACGCCGCCGACCTGGGCCGCTACCTGGCGCAGTTCAACCAGACCACCGTCGCCTTCGAGCGGATGACGCCCCTCCTCGGCGACGCACCGGCCACGGCGCTGGCCGCGCCCACCACCCTGCACCTGAGCGGCCCGCTCCCCGGCCACGTGACGGCCAACGGCTCGCGTGCGAGTGCGCCGGAGGTCATCTCCGCCAGCGGGCTCACCTATCGTCACCCGGATGGAGGACGGGGCATCGCGGATGTCGATTTGACCTTGCCAGGCGGGACGATGACCGTGGTCACCGGACGGGTTGGCGCGGGGAAGACCACCCTGTTGCGGGTTCTGCTCGGGCTGCTTCCGCGTGATCGTGGCGACATTTCCTGGGATGGCGCGCAGGTGACGAACCCCGCCGCGTTCTTCACCCCGCCCCGGGCCGCCTACACCGGGCAAACGCCCCGCCTCTTCAGCGAGACGCTGCGGCGCAATCTCCTGCTCGACCTGCCGGACGATCCAGCCCGCCTGGGGCAAGCCATTGGCGACGCGATGCTGGAACGCGACATCGAGGGCTTCGCACGCGGGCTGGAGACTCCCGTCGGGACCCGTGGCGTCACCCTCTCGGGTGGCCAGGTGCAGCGCGTCGCGCTGGCGCGCATGCTGCTGCGCGATGGCGACCTGGTCGTCATTGACGACGTTTCGAGTGCGCTGGATGTCGAGACGGAGCGCGACCTGTGGCGGCGCCTGCGCGACCGGCCGGGCACGACCATCCTGGCAGTTTCCCATCGGCGCGCGGCGCTGCTGCAAGCCGATCAGATCGTGGTCCTGGAGGAAGGGCGCGTGACCGGCAGCGGCACGCTCGACATGCTCCTGGCGACCAGCCCCGAGATGCGTGCGCTCTGGCAGGAAAGAGATGAGGAGGATGGGCCCCTGACGGCAGATCCGAAGGTTGGCTGAAGCAGGCTCGGGCCGCCCAGTGTGATGTGCGCACGCACCGTGACATGCCCCAACTCAGGCGACTGGAGTACGCTGGAGGCAGAGATTGCCCCCGCCCTCGTTTGACACCATGAGGTGGTGCGCGTGCACCGAGACCCTGACGCCGGCGATGTCGTCACCCAGCCACAGGCCACCTCTTCCGGGGACCCCCAGGCAGCCGCGTCTCGTCCGGCGGACTCGGCCCTGGAAGCGATCAACCAACTCGCCGACGGCTACTTCGAGATGGACGCGGAGTACCGGTACCAACAGGTCAACCTCGCGGGTTTGCGCATCACGGGCAAGACGCGCGACGAGATGGTGGGCAAGCACGTCCTGGAGGTCTTTCCGGACATCACCAACGCGGCCATTCACCAGACGACGAGGCGCGTCATGGAGACGGGTGAGGCGGCCAGCGTCGAGACCTACTATCCCCCCTTCAAACGCTGGTATGTGAACAGCATCTACCCGATCACGGGGGGGATTGCGCTCTTTACCCGTGACATCAACGATCAAAAAGTCCTGGAGCACAACCTGGCCTTCCTCGCCGAGGCCAGCAAGATCCTCTCCTCCTCGCTCGACACCCAGCAAACCCTGCGCGCCGTCGCCCAGATTGCGGTGCCGCGCATCGCCGACTGGTGCGCTATCGATGTGTTGACCGCACCGCGCACGGTCGAGCTGCTGGCGGTCGCACATGTCGATCCGGAGAAGGTGCAATGGGCGGAGGAGTTGCGGCGGCGCGACCCGGTTGACCTGGATCGGCCCGGTGGCCTGGCGAGAGTCCTGCTGACCGGCGAACCCGAGTTCTACCCCGAGGTCACCGACGAGATGCTCGTGGCGGCCGCCCGGGATGCGCGGACGCTGGCCCTGGCGCGCAGCCTCGGGTTCACCTCGGCGATGATCGTCCCCCTGATCGTCCAGGACGCCACGATCGGCGCCATCACCTTCGTGGCGACGGACTCCGGCCGCCACTACACGCCGGCGGACCTCAACATGGCCCAGGAGTTGGCCAGCCGCGCCGCCCTGGCGATCGAGAACAGCCGGCTCTACGGAGCCTCGCAGCGCGCGGTGACCTTGCGAGACGATTTTATCGCCGCCGCCTCGCACGAACTGCGCACCCCGGTAACCAGCCTCAAGGTCTACACCGAGGTGATGCTGAGGCAGGCGACGAAGCGCGGCGACGACACAGCCGCCCGCTCACTGCAGGCGATGAACACCCAGATAGACCGGCTCAACAGCCTCATCGTCGATCTGCTCGATGTCGCCAGGATCGAGTCAGGCGCGCTTGAGCTGCGGCAGGAGGCATTTGATTTCCGGCAGTTGGTTGATGAGATCGTCGATGTCATGCAAGACACACTGACCAGGCACCGGCTCGCGGTGAGCGGCAGCGCCACGCTGCCGGTGGTTGGTGATCGTGAGCGGCTCGGCCAGGTCCTCACCAACCTCCTCAGCAATGCGGTGAAATACTCGCCACAGGCCAACCACGTGCTGGTGCGGCTGGCGGGCGACACGGATCACGTTATCCTCGAGGTCGAGGATTTCGGCATTGGCATCGCGCACGAGCACCTGCCGCACCTCTTTGACCGGTTCTACCGTGTCAGCACCCCGGACGAGAAAACCTTCCCGGGGCTGGGCATGGGGCTGTACATTGTCCAGGAGATCGTGCATCGTCACGGAGGAGACCTCCAGGTGGAGAGCACCGCCGGCCGGGGGTCCTGCTTCCGCGTCACGCTTCCCGCCCGTGGCCGCCCTCCCCGCGCCAGCGAAGCAGCGGAGATGGAAACCGCATGACCTCGGCTGAACCATTGATTCTCGTCGTCGATGACGATCCAGGGATTCTCGACGCCTTGCAGATGCTCTTCGAGAGTGAGGGCTACCGGGTGCAGACGTGCGCCAAGGGCGATTATGTCGCGGCGTTGCGCGATGACACCGGCGCCCTCCCGGACGTGATCGTGCTCGACGTGCTCCTCTCCGGCAAGGACGGGCGGACTATTTGCCGCACGCTGAAGGGCCAGGAAGCAACCCGTCACATCCCGATCGTGATGATTTCGGCGCACCCGGCAGCCGAGCAATCGGTCAAGGAGGTCGGCGCCGACGCCTTCGTGGCCAAACCCTTCGCCATCGACGACCTGCTGGACACCGTGGCGGCGCTGCTTCCGTAGGTCTCGTGGCCGCCCCGGATTCAACCGGCGGTGTCTGCATTGATGTGGATCCGGAAGACCTTGTAATCGCTCGTGTCCGGGAGCCGGTGCACGGTGTAGTGCACGTTATCGAGCGTGGTCTCGAAGACGGCGTTTTGCACCAGCGGTTCGTACTTGTCCCGCTCACCCACCGGTAGGCAGCAGGGGTAGGCTGGTGGATCGTCGCCGCCGTAGCTGCCGTTCTTCGCGGTCATCACCGCCAGGTCGTCGAGGGCATCATTGTCGATCTGGATCCAGTGCTTCTCGTTAACCCACGCAAAGGCGTAGTGCGCCGGGGTTTCAAAGAGCCGGGTCTCGCCGGGATCGAGAAAGAACAGGTTCAGGATCTGGCAACAGCGGTCAGAGTCCGAGACGGTGCCGGGGTTTACCATGATCGTGCCGGTCTGGGATTCGTTGACAAGCTCAAACGAGATACCGCGCCAGAGGGCGTTCGGCCGCTGCCTGTTCCGCCTGCCGGTGCGCCGCCGCTGACGCCGCTTCTTGTCCTGCCCCGGACGGTGCCCACGATTGCGCCCGTGCTTGCGCGCCGCATCGCCATCTTCCGCGCTCAGGACACCCAGGATACCGGCAAGCGAAAGCCCGCCCACTGCCCCAATCAGCCGCCGGCGAGATCCACTCTCCCCGGTTGGCTCCGCTATCTCTCGTGCTAACCGATCACATGCCGATCCATCCATGTCGCACGACTCCCCCGCTCACAGGCGCCTATGGCCCACTACCCGCCGGGTAGCCGTAGAGATAACCTGCCACCAGGCGGGACGATGTTTTGTTCGCTACCTAGTCCTCTGATTAACAATAATTGTGGCGTTCGCGGGCGTCAAGTCGTGTTAATCGGTTCCCCGGCGTACCTGCCTCCATCTCACCTGAGGTCAGCCAGGCCGCTGCCCGCGTGCACGGTGGCAATCACCGCCCACTGGCCGTATCCGGCCGTGCGATGTTGAGGCGTGTTGCGCATTCGCCCGGGTGATCCGCAGGCTGGACCGAATTGTGCAACGGGCGCAGATACGCACAGCGCCGTGCTGGCCCGAAGATCACCCGCGGAGTCCCCGATGGTTGGCCTGGTCGCGTTGATCGCCCTGATCACGTTTGTCGCCCGTTTCCTGCGCCGTGGGGACGCCTGGCCGATGGCCTGCCTCCTGGGCGTCAAGCACACGCTGCTGGGAGTGACCGCCCTGTACGGCCTGCTCGTCGTGCTGGCGGTGGGAGCCGGGGCCACCCGCGCCATTCTGCACCCGGTCGCCGATGCGATGATCGCCCTCTTTCCGGACGGCCAACCCCCAGCCTCGCAGGCGGGACAGCGGCTGGACGCGCCGTCAATCGAGATAGCGGCGGCCGTCACGCC
Source organism: Chloroflexota bacterium (assembly GCA_030852885.1). Classification (GTDB taxonomy): domain Bacteria; phylum Chloroflexota; class Chloroflexia; order Thermomicrobiales; family UBA6265; genus JACCXM01. Next base: position 11,678 of record JALYWD010000151.1, read on the forward strand.
ACCGCTCCCAACGCCGACACCACGCGTGGTCGCCGCGCACGCGCCTCAGCCACGCCTGAGGCTCACGCCGACCTCCCTCTCCTATGAGGCCGTGGCAGCACCACTCCGCACGCCAGATCCCGCAGCGTTGCCAACCATGCCGCCAACGCCATCGCCGGGGCCGACGACGCTGCTCGTGACGCCGCCAACGGCGACACCAGCGCCCGCGCGGTCAGGCTGTGATCCGGCCTATCCCGATGCGGACACCTGTATCCCACCAGGACCGCCGTGGGACCAGGGGTGTGCGATCACCGCTGAGCGGCGCTTCGCGGTGCTGCCACCAGACCCGCAGGGGCTGGATCATGACGGGGATGGCATCGGCTGTGAGCCGATCACCTGATCGCTGCTGGGCCACGCCAGCCCGGACAGCACCAGGCACGTGGCTCGTCTGCCCAGTGGTTCACGCGCAGGCGTCGTGCGCGTGGTCCTTACCCGTGCGCCCCGATCCGGGTGGCCGTAATCGTCCCCGACACCGAGCCCAGGGTGGAGCCATCGGCCCCGGTGATCGTGATCGTAAAGGGGCCAGTGAGCCCCTGGCCGTCAGCGCCGGCCTGAAGCGCCGCGGTGATGCCGTGGGTGCCCACGGACGCGCCATGCTCATTGACGCCCAATGACGTGAAGAACATCGCTGCCGAGAGGTCACCTGTGCTCTCCCAGCGGCCGAGAGCCGGTGTCCAGAACTCGACCTGGTGGCCCGCACCGGGCGCGGCTGGCGTGGGCGACGGGAACGCAACGATCACGCCGCCATCCAGGGAGAATGTCGCCAGGTTGATCATGCCCGCAGGTGCGCCAGGTATCTCCACGCTGACCCGCCAGGTGCCCACCACCGGGTGCCGATCACTCATTGCGCCCTCCTCATGGCCGCCACCGCTCTGCCGCAACTGGCCGATGCTCTCTTCTGGCGGCATCACGTTGCGAACCATTGTGACGCACGCTGAAGAGCCAGGAAGCACCCGGCCGCACGTGACCCGCGACCGTCCTACCGTTGATCGTGCGCGCGGACCGCGACCGGGCTCAGGCACGACCGGGAGTGACGCGGGGACCGGAGGCACGCGCGATTTGGCTCGATGCAGGATGCCTGTAGAATTCCACAGTGGCAAATGACTCGAAGCATGCCCGCCCGCACGACCCCGTCATCACGAACGATTGCTGGAGGCTCCTATGGAAAGCAAACCCCACAATCGCACGCCCTCAGCTTCCGCTCATGGTCGCCGGCCGTCCCCACTCCACCAGGTCGCCTTGCGCCACCATGGCGGCCACGCCATGAGTTTCTGCGGGCGGCGGGCGGTTACCTTGCGTGATGGCGGGACCCATGACTGACGAGAGTTCCAGGCAAGCCCCGGAGAACCACGAATCACCTGAGGTTGGCAACCCAGAGCGCCGGACAGCAGACCCGTTCGACCTCATCGACACCGCATCGGAGCAGTCGTTCCCGGCCAGCGATCCGCCTTCGTGGGCCGGTGGACAGTTGCACCCCGCGTCGCCTGCGGAGGCTGTGCCCCTGAACGAGGGTGACGAACCCCCGGACCAGATCCCGTAACAGGCGGTCGGTGAGCAATGGGACAGCTTCGGTACCCTTCGGTTTCAGCGCCGCTGATGCGCGAGCGAATGACCGGAAATGCACCGCCCCCGGCCGCGCGATCGAGCCCGTGATGCGAGACGTGAGAAGACCGCAGCCAAAAATTCGCTCGTTCGCCCTGGGCGATGCGCAGGCTGGTCCGTCTATGTTTATGTTGTGGAATAGGTCAAAGGCTCAGCGCATGTGACTTCGGCCTTGGCTCCCCTTTGTGTGGAAACCGTCGTGTGGCTGCTGGTGACATACCCGGATACCGCAAGCACACGAGACTCACGAAGCTGCGGTGAGGCTTTCTCCAATGCGGCCTGCCGGATGAACTCCGAGGTTTTCATTCCTGCCAGCTTTGCTTGTGCAGTAACACGCTCAAAATCTTCGCGAGGGAACGCGACCGAAACAATCGCACGAGGAGCCTTCCCTCTGGGCTGGGCGATTGCGCCATCCTCTTCCCAGGATCCGGCATCCTGGAGTTCTTCGAGTTCTTCCTTGCTCATCCTGGTCATGTGAATCTCGCTCTACTCTGGAGGGAGCCATCCCCACTCATGCCCTTTACAGAACCAGGCCGTGACTGGACGCCACACACCCCGCGCGTGGGTGGGTTCTACTGGAATTGCAATGCATTGGCCCTGCTGGTCTCGCCCGACGAGCAGATGCGATGCTCGACGCCTCGTGGTAGCAGTCAGGCCTACTGCCACGGTCTTGATACACACGGATGGTCAAACCCGTCCAGCGTCCCTGGACCCACCCTCACGCCCCGCGTGAGTGGATCGTCTGCCCGGTGATCCAGGACCCGGCGTCGCTGGCCAGGAAGAGGATGAGGCGCGCCGCATCCTCCGGCAGGCCGATGCGCCCGAAGCCCAGGTCGTTCCGGATGTGCGCTTTCAGGTCTTCCGTCATCCAGCCGGTGTCCGTGCCGCCAGGATCGACGGCGTTGACCGTGATGCCAAGCGCGGCGACATCCGGCGCGAGCGATGAGGTGAACGCCTCGATGGCGCCCTTGGTGGTGGCGTAGGGCAGCTCCCTGGGCATCGGCCCCACGCCCTGGCCGGACGAGAGGCTGATGATGCGCCCGCCAGGGCCGCCGCGATAGCGCCGCGCGAACTCCACCGAGAGCAGCACCGTGGCCCGCACGTTGACCGCGTAGTGAGCATCCAGCGACGCCGCATCGAGCGCCCGGTAGTCCGCATCGACCGAGTGGGCGGCGTTGTTGACCAGGATCAGCGGCGGGCCAAGCCGGGCAACGGCCTCATCCAGCACGCGGCCTGGTGAATCAGGATCCGCCAGGTCAATTGCCAGCGCCTCGGCCCGCACGCCCAGCTCCCGCAGATCGCGTTGCAGCGCGTCCGGGCCGTCCTGGTCGGCGCCGTAGGACTGTGCCTGGTCGTAGGCCTGCCAGTGCGTGAACAGGATGTCCGCCCCGTGGCTCGCGAGCATGCGGCAGACGGCGGCCCCGATTCCCTGCCGCCGGCTGGCGCCGGTGATGATCGCCGCCCGGCCGGCCAAGTCCACGCTGAACTCACGCATTGCTCACCTCCACAACGCCGGTTGCCCGCGCCTCTCCCTGGCTGAGCATGGCCGCCTCGTAGACCTGCATCACCTGCAGGGCGAACTCCAGCGTGCCCACGCTAGGCTGGCGGCGCTGCGCGACCGCCGCGCAGAAATCGCTCAACTCCGCCACCATCCCCTGCACCACGAACGACGTGTTCTCCAGTGTGCCCTGCGCGTTGCTCGACTCCCAGACGATGCTGCCACTCTCCAGCCCGGGCGTGGCGAACTCAAGCTGCGTCTCATAGGCAAACGGTACGCCACGGTGGTACGCCACTCGCGTGCTGTTCTCGATCGAGACTGCCTGCCCCTGCCCGTAGAAATCGTAGCGCTCGGCGGCCAGGAGTTCGGGACTGCCGGCGGCGAGATGCAGATTGCCAATGGCGCCGCTGGCGAAGTGCAGCGCCACGATGGCCGCCGCCTCCTCACCGGACCCGCGCAGCGTGGTGACATGGCGCACCGGGCCGCCACAGGAAATCATCAGCGAGAGCGGATGGCAACCCACCGAGAGGAAGGGCGGCTCCGCGCCAGCCTCCAGCCAACGCGCGCCATCACGCGGGATGGTGACGCGGTAGACGCCCTGCATGGACTGCAAGGCGCCGAACGCGGGCAGGGCCAGAAGCTCGCGCGCCTTCCGGGCGGCGGGCATGCAGGCCTTCTTGAAACCGACCGCGCAGACCCGGTCACCCCGCGCCGCCAGCAGGGCGGCGACCTGGGCGGCGCGCATGGCCGGCGGCTTCTCCATCCAGACATCGAGCCCGGCGGCGAACGCCCGCAGGGTCAGGGCCGGGTGAAAGCGCGGGCCGGTGCAAAGCAGCACCGCGTCCAGGCCGGCCTGCTGGAACATGTCCCCGGCGTCAGTGAAGGCCGCGCCGGTGCGGTACTCCGCCTCCGTGCGAGCCAGACGCTCCGCATCCACATCGCAGAGCGCCGCCAGCTCTACCGGCAGGTAGTGCAGCGTGGGCAGGACGTTGCGGTAGGCGTGGCCACCCAGGCCCACAACGCCCACGCGCAGCTTCTGCCGGAACTCCCGTTGGTACGTCATCACCTGCCCCGCTGTGCGCTCCCGGATCGTGAGGCCATTTTCGCCCGAATCCGGATGCGGTGCGGGGTGGAGGCGAGAAGGGG
>JALYWD010000215.1 GCA_030852885.1 Chloroflexota bacterium
CTCACGCACCGCCCGGACGTGTTCGAGTTCAGCGTCGAGGAAATCGAGCCGGCTGTGCGGCTCTCATCCCTGGCGTGAATGCCTGCTGTCAGGCCGCGGGAATCATGGACGGCATGACCGGCCCGCCGGGAGCTAAAGACTCGGGGCTACCCTCAACGGGAGTCCCATCAATGAGCCTGAAACGTTCCGTACTTCATTCGGACCATTCGCGGAAAAAGCGAACGCATCTCATATTCCAGCCCCGTTCACGGGGCTTTCATCGAGGAGTAGCCGGAGGTCTTTAGCCTCCGGCGGCAGGGGCAGGTTGCCTCGGGGATACCAGCCCGCTTCGTCTCCGTAAGTCACGCCAGGCGGTCTTGACTTGGCTCATGACACGCGAGTGCGACCCAGCACTGCCCCACCGTGGCAGCCCGCCCTAGCTCTTCGCCTCGATCTCGATGAACACAAATTCCGTCTCGTTGCCGTTGATGACGTCGTGCTCAACGCCAGCGTTGCGTGAGTACGCCTGCCCTGCCGTGAGCTGGGCTTCGGTTTCACTGTCGCCCAGGTCAATCGTCAGTGTGCCCGTTGTCAGCGGCACCACCACGTAGTCGTGGGCGTGGCGGTGCCACCCGGTGTGTGCGCCGGGCGGGAAGCGGAACTCCGTCACGATAAACCGCTCGTTCTCGACCTGTTTCGTGGGCACGGCCAGCGTCCGCCAGTCATGGCCCGTTTGCTCAGACACCTGCTCCTCCTGCACGAACGCGAAAAAGCCCCGTGCCGAAACCGGCACGGGGCTTTCTTACACTCGACCTGCGAGCGCCAGAACGCTTTACGGGCGCTCGGCGATCACATCCGGCGACACGATGTTCATGATCGCGGCGCCATCGAAGTCAGGCGTGAACCGAACAGCCACCGGGTGCAGCGAACCAGCGCCGCCAATACCCAGGACAGCGGTGCGCTCGCCATCAGTGTGGACGACTTCATAGCTGTAACCCGGAATCGGGTTCCAGACAATGGCGTCATCGCCGTCAACGACGGCCTGTGCGCCAGCGGCGCCCACAAAACCCGCGGAAAGCGTCGCGACAGCCGCAAAAGCGATCAGGCCGCGGCGAACGAACTGCGTTGCACGCATGGAATCCGGCTCCTTTCGTAATCCCGCGCCCCATCCCGACTCGGAGCGCCTCCCCGATCCCGCACCCGAGAACCGTCGCCAACTATGGGCGACCGTACTCCCCCCACGCGATCTTCAGCATCATACACCATTCTGGGCGTCTGCCAAGGGTCGCAATGGAGATATTCGTCATATACGCCCGCGTTTTCACCTCCTACCCTGGCCCTACCCTGCGGCTGGCCGCTCCGCACCGCCGGCTACGCCATGCCCTCTTCGCAGGCGATGCCGTCGTAGTCAGGATCCATTGCCTGCACCATGGCCGGGTCAGCAGCCGTGGCGCCGGCGTTCTCGTACGCAACCTGCGCGTCATACCACTCGCCGTATCCTCCACAGGAGTACGCGGCGCCGGCATCGGGCGCAAGGCTGGCATTTGAACTCTCATTAAGGGGGGCGATCACACCAGTATCGCCCGTAATCGTGACGTTGGATGGCGCGTCAGACACCACGTAGGAGCCGTTTGGACCCAACGTGGCGCCGCCGCCGCCCCGCGTCACTGTACCGGGTGAGGCAGAGGCGCCCCCGCTACCCAGGGTCGCGGCATCGCCGTCAACGGCGGTCACGTTCTGGGTCGTGCCCTGGGGCAGGCTCACCGGTTCCGTCGTAGGCGCCAGGGACTCTTGCTCGAACTCGGCAGCGTCAGGTGAGTCAATTGCTTCCTGGGCCAGGGTCAGGTCCGGCTGCGCGGCCGGCTCGTCCCACACGAGCGGATCGGTGCGAACCCCGAAGAGTTCCTCACCGTCAGAAAGGCCGTCGCCATCGGTGTCCCAGGTTACCGGATCGGTGCTGTAGATGGAGATCTCGTCGCCGTCGGCCACGCCATCGCCGTCGGTATCGGCGTTGCCGGGATCGAGCCCCAGATCCCACTCCAGGGCATCGGCAATATTGTCCGCGTCGGCATCGGTGTCGCTCGCCACCGCGCCAGAGCCGTCGGAAACAGCCGTGTCCTCCGGCACGTAACCGGCGTCTGCAGGGACATAGCTGTCCGCGGGCACATCCGCCGGGGCCGAATCGACTGGCTCAGCGACGGGAGCAGGTTCGGTGCTGACCGTGGGCACGCCGATGACGTGATTTCCGGGGCCAGTCGTGATGTCGCCGTAGATGACCGTGCCACCGTCGCCATCGGCGGCCGGGTGGATCCCGGCGCGCGAGGAGACGTACGAGCCATCCGCATTCGTGGATATGCCGGCGGGTGTCTGGGCGCTGGCGATGCCGCTCAGGCTTGCCAGTCCCAGCCCAAGGCTGATCGCCCCGGTCAGGATACGCTTCATACGGATGGCCCTTCCTGGTGAGAGGCTGCAAGGAGCCTCACACCACAGCCCCGGCCTGGTTCAGCACCGGGGCAGAGTGTTTTCCATCCGCTTCAACGCTTTCCGCATGATGGAGGTTTCGGCCAGAAACCGTGTAATTGCCACCAAGCGCACGCTGCGGCTACGGCGTTTCACCGGCGGCGGCGAGATCAACCTCGCGCAAATCGAGTACCTCCGTCCCCACCTGCAGATGGTGGGCAATCAGGGCCATCAATGCTCGCGCTTCCTCGCCAGTCGCGCACTCCGCCACGGTGAATTCCTGCTCCCACATGCCGGCGATCAGGCGCGTGCGCGGATCGAACTTGGTGAGTTGCTGATACCCGATGTGCGCGGAGCGGGAGAGATTGATGAGTACCGGCCAATCACTCCTGGTCATGATCCACATCTGTTCCTTACCCTGCCTTACCTTTCCAGACCCTTCTCTACCCTCGCACGGCCATCCGCTCTCGCGCCGGCGTATCCTGCTGCGATCGCCAGCCGTTCAGCCCCTGTTGCAGTGCGCTTACGATGGCATGCATGGCAACGCTGAGCGCGACGGCGCCGAGCAGCGCAGCAGGCAGATGATATCGATCAAACTCCGAGCGCATGCCAAGGATCGTTACGAGGACCTGACCCCCGAGCACCGCCAGCACCAGCATCCGCGCAGAGAGCCATCCAGCTCGCAGCGCGTCCCTGGTCATCACGCCGATGCCCACTACGGC
>JALYWD010000152.1 GCA_030852885.1 Chloroflexota bacterium
GCACAGGACGATATGACGCCCGCTGGGGAAGGATGTGAGAGCCACCTTGCGAATCATCGGTAAATGTTTGCCATCCTTCCCCCCTCCCGGCTACAACACCTGACCTGAAGTGCGGTTGTCTGGTGAACAGGACGCGGTGTGGCTGATTTCGATGTGGTGGTGATTGGCGGCGGCATCGTCGGGTTGTCGACGGCGATGCAGTTGACCGAGCGGTACCCCGGCATGAGCGTGGCGGTGCTGGAGAAGGAGCCGGAGCTGGCCAGCCACCAGACCGGGCGCAACAGCGGGGTCATCCACGCCGGGGTCTACTACGCGCCGGGCAGCCTGAAGGCGCAATTCTGCCGTGAGGGCGTGGTCGCCACCGAGCGTTTCTGCGATGAGCACGGCATCCCCTACGAGCAGTGCGGCAAGCTGCTGGTCGCCACCGACCGCGATGAGTTGCCACGCATGAACGCCCTTTTCGAGCGCGCGCAGCAGAACGGCATCGTCATCGAGAAGCTGGACCAGATGGAAGTGGCCCGGCGCGAGCCGCGCATCCGCAGCCTGGGTGGCCTCTGGTCGCCCACCACCGGCATCGTCGACTATGGGCGCGTCTCCCGCGCCATGGCCGATGTGGTGCGGGAGCGCGGCGGCACGATCCTGACCAACACCGAGGTGCTGCACATCGAGGAAGCGCCTTCCGGGGTGGTGCTGGAGACGGAGCGCGACCGCGTGCAAGCGCGGCAGGTGATCAGCGCGGCGGGCCTGCAGGCAGACCGCCTGGCGCGCATGGCCGGGGTGGAGACTGACTTCCGCATCGTGCCCTTCCGCGGCGAGTACTACCGCCTGGGCGCGAGCAAGAACGACATCGTGCGGTCGCTCATCTACCCCATCCCGGACCCGGAACTGCCGTTCCTGGGCGTGCACCTGACCAGGATGATTGGCGGCTACGTCACCGTCGGCCCGAACGCCGTGCTCGCCTTCGCGCGGGAGGGGTACACCTTCGGCGATGTCAACGTGAACGACCTGCTGGAGATGGCGCGCTACTCCGGCTTCCGCAAGGTGATCAAGGCGAACCTGAAATCGGGCGTGCAGGAGATGGCCGGGGCGCTGGTGAAGGCGCGCTATCTGGCGCTCTGCCAGCGCTACTGCCCGGAACTGGAGCTGGAGGACCTGCAACCCTACCGCGCGGGCGTGCGGGCGCAGGCGGTGCTGCCGGACGGCACGATGGTCCACGATTTCCTGATCGGCGAAACGGCGCGCACCATCCATGTCCTGAACGCGCCCTCGCCAGCGGCGACTTCAGCAATCCCCATCGGCAAGCACATCATCGGGCTCGCGGAAGAGAAGTTTGGGCTGAAGGCGGCGTAAGCGCCCGCATCCCCAACCTCTCTCCCGGCCGCGAGGAGAGGGCAGAACGGCAGCATCTACCAATGGAGCGGGACGGACCCTCATGCGCAAACCGATCCTGAGCGCGGTCGATGCCGCCGAGTTGATCCCGGAATACGGCACTCTGGTGGTGGAGGGCTCTGGCGGCGGCCTGCTGGAGCCGGACCTGCTGCTGCGCGGCCTGCGCGAGCGGTTCCTGGATACGGGCCGCCCGCGTGACCTGACCCTGATCCACTGCACCGGGATCGGCAACAAGGCCGATGGCGGCCTGGGGATGATCGCCCTGGAGGGGTTGATCAAGCGGGTGGTGGCTGGCAACTGGGCCATGGCGCCAGAGATGGGGCGCATGGCCCAGGAGAGTTGCTTCGAGGCCTACAACTTCCCGCAGGGGGTGATGTCCCAGCTCTTCCGCGAGATCGCCTCTGGTCGCCCGGGCCTGATCACCCACGTCGGGCTGCACACCTTCATCGATCCCCGCTACCAGGGTGGCCGCCTGAACGACATCACGCACGAGGACCTGGTCGAGGTCATCACCATCCACGACCGCGAGTGGCTCCTCTACAAGCCGTTCCCGATTGACATCGCCTTCATTCGCGGCACCACCATCGATGAAGAGGGGAATCTCAGCATCGAGGAAGAGGGCGCGCGGCTGGAGGTGCTGGCGGTGGCGCAGGCCGCGCACAACGCGGGCGGCAAGGTGATTGCCCAGGCCAAACGGCTGGCGGCGGCGGGCAGCCTGCCCGCACAGCAGGTGGTGGTGCCGGGCTTCCTGGTGGACGCCATCGTCATCCACCCCGGACAGTGGCAGACGGTGGAGGAGGAGTACAACCCCTCCTTCAGTGGCCGCCTGCACACCCCCCTGCACCGCGTGGAGCCGATGCCGCTGAATGAGCGCAAGATCGTGGCGCGCCGCGCCTACCAGGAGTTGTTCGCTGG
>JALYWD010000239.1 GCA_030852885.1 Chloroflexota bacterium
TCGTGATCCGGGGTGGGCGCGAAATGGAGGACCATTTCGAGTGCCTGTGGGACCTCTACCGCTCAATACCCTCGCTGGAAATCGACGGCGCCAGCGTCCTCGATGAGTTCTACTGGCTGAACAAGGACGACCCAAACTTCTCCCTGCAGCGGGCAACGGTCAACCAGGGGCAGGATGCCCAGACAGGCGCCACGTTTACGCTGAATGAGAAAGCGCAAAAGGAACTCATCCACATCTTCCTGGCGACCCGGGAGGAGATGGAGGGGAAGCGCATCAACGAGGTCTTCAGCAAGGACTTCCAGGACAGTAATTTCTGGCTCTACTGGCGGACAATGTTCGCCTTCGAAGAGTGGCACAGCGCCCTGGAGATGAAGCTGTACCTGCATCGCTTCATCCACCACATCCATGGCCTGCCGGACTTCTCGACCCTCAAGTTCACGAAGTACAACCAGTACGAATCGCTGACCTTGCCACTCTACACCTGGCTGCTGGACCATGGCGTCACGTTTCAGTTCGACACCACGGTGACGGATGTCGACTTCGCTATCACCCCGGAGCGAAAGCAGGCAACGCGCATCGAGTGGCGGCAAAAGGGTGAGCCAGGTGGCGTGCACCTTGGCCCGGACGACCTGGTGTTCATGACCATCGGCTCGCTCGTCGATAACTCGGACGAGGGTGATCACCAAACGCCGGCGAAGCTGAACGAGGGGCCAGCGCCCGCGTGGGAGTTGTGGCGCGCTATCGCCGCGAAAGACCCGACGTTCGGCCACCCGGATGTCTTTGGCGCGCACATCCCGGAGACGAAGTGGGAGTCAGCGACGCTGACCACGCTCGACCCGCGCATCCCGGCGTACATCCAGAAGATCTGCAAGCGCGATCCCTTCAGCGGGAAGGTCGTCACCGGCGGCATCGTGACCGCGAAAGACTCCGCCTGGCTGATGAGCTGGACGGTGAACCGGCAGCCGCACTTCAAGCAGCAGCCGAAAGACCAGATCGTGGTCTGGATCTACGGATTGTTCGTCGATGTGCCCGGCGACTTCGTGAAGAAGCCGATGCAGGAGTGCACCGGCGAGGAGATCGCGCAGGAGTGGCTGTATCACCTGGGCGTACCGGTGGAAGATATTCCTGAGCTTGCCGCCACAGGCGCCAGGTGCGTGCCGGTGATGATGCCGTACATCACCGCGTTCTTCATGCCCCGCACGGCGGGGGACCGCCCGGCGGTCGTGCCGGAAGGCGCGGTCAACTTCGCGTTCATCGGCCAGTTCGCCGAGACGACGCGTGACTGCATCTTCACCACGGAGTACTCGGTACGCACCGGGATGGAGTCGGTCTATCAGCTCCTGCAGGTGGAGCGCGGGGTGCCAGAGGTCTTCAACTCGACCTATGACATCCGCACCTTACTGAAGAGTACGAGTCGGTTGCGCGATGGTGCGCCCATCGATCTGCCGGGACCGTCGATCCTGCGCAACCGCATTCTGAGGAAGCTCGACCAGACGGAGATCGGCGTGCTGCTCACGGAGTACGGAGTGGTGCCGGAACACGGGTAGACGCCAGGCCGGACTGCTCGAGCAGAACGGCGTCCCCAGGGCCGCGCCAGGCGCAGGTGCGACAATTGCCGCCCGAATCTCTGGAAACACAGGCAGGGAACAGCGTGCTGGCGAAGATTTGCTGGATTCGCCGCTCGCTGGATCCTCAGGGCACCTGGGCTGGCACGGACCCAGCGAATTGCGGGAGATACTGCGCGTGCGCGGCCAGCGCGGCATCGAGCATGGCGGCAGCGGCCTCGACTGTTGGTACGAGCGGGTCCGCCAGGAGGGCTTGCAGGGCGAGGCAGCGGTCGCCCGTCAGGGCGGCATCGACCGTCAGTTCCTGCTGCCGGGCCCGCGCGCCGAGAATGTTGGCGATGCCTTCCGGCAGCGTGCCGACCGCCACGCCATGGACGCCGCGCCCATCGATCAGGCCGGGCGTCTCCACCACCGCTTCCCGGGGCAGGTTCGCGATCAGCCCCTCATTGCGGACATTGACTGCCAGCTCCAGCAGCGACTGGCCGGTGACGATCGCCTCCATGATGGCGACCACGCGCTCACCCTCACGCGCCTCATCGAACAGGGTGCGGTCCAGGTCGGCGCGCCCCTCGGCCTGGGCGGCGATACGATCCCAGCGGTCATCGCGTGACGCCAGGATGCGGTTGGTCATGTCCAATCCGGCCTGCGTGCCGTACGCGAGACCGTTGCCTGACTGCCGCAGGAAGAAGGGGAAGAACTCGGCGACGTGGCGGTCGCCCGGCGAGGGGTAGTAGCCGTAGATTTCCATCAGCCGGGCGCTGACTTCCTGGAACCCTGCGTAGGGATCGCTCTCTGCCGCCGGAGTGGGAGGCGACGCCAGCCACCCGCGTTGCAGCTCACGAAATGCGGGGTAGAGGTCCTGCCCGCCGTGCCGCATATCGAGCACCCAGGCCAGGTGGTTGAGCCCGGCCACGGTCACGCTCAGCTCGTGGTGAGGAACGCCGAGAGCATCGGCAATATCTGCTCGCGTGTGCAACACCCCATGACACAGGCCGGCGGCCTTGATCGCGCTGGTCTTGTGCACGGCGCGCACCAGCGCCGTCAGCGGGTTGGTGTAGTTGAAAAGCCAGGCTTCGGGACACAGTTCCTCCATGTCCCGGGCAATCGCCACCAACTCCGGCACGTGCCGCAGCGCCCGGAAGACGCCGCCTGGCCCAACACTGTCGCCAACGGTCTGCCAGACGCCGTGCGCCTCCGGGATGCGCACGTCCCGCTCCCAGGCGCGCGCGCCGCCGACGGCGATAGTCACCGTGACGAAGTCAGCCCCGGCCAGCACCTCGCGCCGGTCGCTGGCATATTCCACGCGCAGCCCAACGCCGCGCTCGCGGGCCACCCGCTCGGTGTAGCGGGCCATCGTCGCGGAGGCGTCCGGGTTGATGTCAACCAGCGCGACCGTGGCGTCCGCAAAGTGGCGCGAGGAGGTCAGGTCGGCGATCAAGCCAGGAGTAAAGACCGTGCTCCCGGCGCCGATGATGACAATTTTCACAAGGTTCCTTCCTGGCGAGACGGGCCAACCCGATGCGCGCCACCTCTACGCTTGTCATTCCGAGTAGATCGTCCAGAGGGAGTTGTCAGGTCTGTTACCGGGTCAAGACGAGGTTCTTCGCCTGCGGGCTCAAAATGACAGGCCATTTCTGAGCGCGCACCTGACAACTCCCCCAAGTCGCTCCACCCAGGATGACCGTCGTTTCAGGCGGCCCCGTCAGACGGGAGTCGCCCCTCGTTGATGCTGCCGAGCCGCGCCGGATTGTAGGTGTAGATGATCGTGCGCCGCGGGTTCGTGCTGCGATTCAGGTCCGAGTAGTGCAGCAGGTACGGATCGAAATAGATCATC
>JALYWD010000299.1 GCA_030852885.1 Chloroflexota bacterium
ACGAGTCACGCTTGCCCTGTTGCCGCTGTCTCGCCCTGGTGCATAGCGGTGATACGTATCGCCACCATGCACATCGTCGCTCCCTGCGAAGCGGCGACTGAGCGCCACTACCCGGCTGGGCAGCCAGCCGGGACCTGCCCGACTATGAACTCGCCGCAGCACGTATCGCCATTGGCATCGCTGTTTGTACCGGTGGGACAGGTGGTGTTCTCCCAGTCCACGCCCGTCACGGTGCTTGCAAGGAAGTTGGCGTTCGTCAGGTTCGTGCTCGCCAGAATGGCATTCGTGGCGTCCGCGATGCGGAAGTCGGCGCCCGTGAGGTCACAGCCACTCAGATTGACACCGTTCAGGTACTGACCGGTGCAGAACCAGATCTTCTCAACGGGGCTAAACCCACACCCCGCCGCCTCCAGCGTGGTGGTGCAATATCCTGGATCGCGGCAAATGCCCGCGGTGCAGGTGGCATTGGCGCCTGGGTCCGTGCAGCAGGCCGTTCCCCCAGTCGTGCAGGCGCCGCCCAACGGGACACAGCTCCTCGCCGTGGTCTGGCACGCGCCACTGACACAGGTCATGGGTTGGCCAGCGGTGGCGCAGCAGTTCCGGTCTTCCTGGCAGCTCTGGTTCAGCTTGCGGCAGCGGCAGCGGCCATACGGCCGCTTGCCCTTCTTCTTGTCACAGAAACCGGTGCAGCATTGCGTGTCCCGTTTGCAGCGGTTGTCCTTGATTCTCCCGTTGCCGCAGGGACCTTCAACCTTGAGCTTCCGCTTCCTGGCGCGTGATTCGGTGGCAGCCGGAAGTCCAACCAGGGCCACGATGCCACTCAAGGCAGCGCCTAACACCTGGCGACGATGACCTGTCCCGACCCGCTGCGCCAAACGATCAAACTGTCCCGAATCCACGTTGCCCCTCCCTCGGTGACGGATGCCGCATAACGGTACGTCGTTGACAGCGATCAGACGTGCATCGGGAGCCGATTCCTTCTTCGCAATGCTGGCAGTTCGTGCCAAAAATGCGAGGAATGTTCCTCCCGTCCGGGGCCTTGATCTCTCATGTCTCGGGCCTTGCGCCCTGTCAACAAAGTACCGATAACACCCGCGCGTGAGAGTATGGGCGACACGCTCAGGGACAGTTGATTCATACGCATACCGAGCGCGGCACGAACGGATGCAAAGGGCGTCGTGCCGGGAACGTACCAGGACCATGCACACCTCGCGGCTGCACCACGAAGGCAGGTAACTCTCCCCGCTGGTGCTGCTGCGGAGGAGTGTGCGCTCGGGGTCCGCTCGACCGCGCCTGGCGGCCACGGTGGTCGTCACCACATTGGTGCTCTCCGCGCTGCCCTCGGGGCTGCTGGCGGTCGCGCAGCGCCTGCCGTGGTCAACACGCGCCCCATGATGTTCAGGCGTTGTGGACCCGCTTCCGTATCCATGCCCCGGCGTCCGTGCAGACGTTGCTGCGGCGCGGGTAGGAGGTTTCTCTGGAAAGGCCGTGGCGTCACATTGAGGAGGCAGCAGATGACATTATTGCAGGGTGGCCAGGCGACCCATGTCCGCGCCCTTGCGCACAGGCCGTTACTACTGCGATCAGCATTTCGGAGATCCCGGGAAGAGCGGGAGACGGAGTTGGAAACGCACGGCCCTTGCGCGATCCTGACTCGAATGGGTGATCCGCGCCAATGGCGTGCCAACAAGCCCCCACGCAGCCATGCGGAGTTGGCACGTTCCAGACGGCAGGCGCCAAAACGGCGCCCAACACAGAATGAGGGATGGTCAATACTGGCCACCCCTCTCCATTTTCCGCATAGTCATGCAGTTCTTGTGGAGCGGGGGACGAGACTCGAACTCGCGACAGCCTGCTTGGAAGGCAGGTACTCTACCAACTGAGTTACCCCCGCAATTGGCTGGCGAAGTGTACGCCTCTGGGCGAGACGAGGCAAGCGCGCAGCCTGAAAAGCACCTGAATCTCAGCCCGTGGCAGGCGCAACACGGCGCCAGAGTTCATCGAAGGCGATGCTGTCATAGAAGGCGACGGCGCGCGAGACCTTGTCCCCGCTGAACGTGAGGAACCAGGCGTAGGCGTTGCGGTAGGGAAGGCCATCGAGGGCAATCCCTTCACCGTCCCACAGCACCACGACAGTGTCGCCGTCGGCATAAAGACCGCGCACGGAGACCGGGCGGAAGCGCTCCTGGAAGCGCTTGCCGAAGGGCAACAGCACCTGATCGACGAAGGCCTGCTTGCTCTCATAGACACCGGATGCCAGCGAGTTGCCCTCGATCGTCCAGTGGACGTCGTCCGCCAGCAGGTCCGTGAAGTACCCCGCACCGGCGGTCCAGGCCGAGAAGGCCGCTTCTACCCGAGCCCGATTTTCCTCAGTGATCTTTGATCGTTCCACGAACCCATTCCCCTGGCCTGGCTCAATTGCGACATCCGCAGGAGCACGCTCATCCGGGATTGATCGTAACGGATGCTGCCCCTCAAGCGCAAAACCTCTAACTGCCTCGCAAGCTGTCAGTCTTGGTAGGCAGGTCGCCGAAAATCAAACACGGAGGATCGCTCCTGACGTTCAGGAAGTCAGACGCCTGGATCAACTGGTGGCTCCGGCAGACGCAGCGCATCCTGGAGCAGCGGGCCGAGAATGCCACGGTCACGCAGGGTCTTGACCAGACGGTGGCCGCCCTGGTCGTGCTCGGTGATTGTTACGTTGGGCAGGTC
>JALYWD010000313.1 GCA_030852885.1 Chloroflexota bacterium
GGCTGGAGGTGCGGGCGTTGGCGTGGCCTCGGGCATGGCGCCGCATCCCGCCAGCGCCAAAGGGAGCAACAGGGTCGCGATGTGAACGAACCGGCGGCCTGGCATGGTCATCCTCGGATGTGAGTGAACGTACACCCGGCAAGGGTAACAGAGCCGGCGAGGGGAGGGTCGCCGCTACACGGCTCAAGGTGTGTTCTCGCCCTGAGTGCACCGGAGCCACTGCTTGCAGATCGTGACACGTGTCAGTATTATCTGACATATGAGTGATGGAACTGACGTCACGATCACCGGCGATGATCTGCTGCGGATTCTCTCTGCGCTCGCCAACCCGCACCGGCTGCGGGTGTTGGCGGCGCTGACTGGAGGACGCAACTACGTCAGCCAACTCGCGCGTGAACTCGGCATGGGGCGGCCACTGCTCCATCTCCATCTACGGCGTCTCGAAGAGGCGGGCCTGGTGCAAGGGTCGCTGGAGTTGTCGCCAGACGGAAAGGCCATGAAGTTCTACGAGGTGACGCCATTCCGGGTGGAACTCACACCAATGTTGATCGCTGCAGCGGCGGCCACGCTTGCGAGCGCATCACCCGGCGAGACCATCGATGAGGACCGAATCGAGAACATCAGAGAGGAGCAGACTGAATGAAGGGCGAAGCATCTGTATGGCAAGGCTGGGGGAGCGACCTGCTGGTCGTGTCGGTCACGTCCCTCGTGCTGGTGCTGGTGGGAGTGCTCATCTGGCAACTGTTCAAGACGTACCAGACCAAGCTGGCGGTTGACGCGCACGTCGCGCAAGAGGCGGCGTACCGCGCGCTGGCAGAACAAAGCGCTCGCGCTCAGGAACACGCTGCTGAGCAACTGTCGCTCGTGCACGAGAACGTTGCTCAGTTGAATACGCGCGTGTCGTCCATCGAGCGGCTCCTGAAAGACGTGGAGTGACGCGCAGAAGCCATGTTCTCTTTGACCTGGGGCCACACCGGAGATCGTATGAGCACCTACCCCCAGCGAGCCGCCGTGCCACCGCGCACGGCGCAGGGAGTCCGGCGAACGCAGCGCGCACTGATGCTAGCTATCGTGATCCTCGGCACGCTGTCCTACCTGCTCATCCCGGCCGTGCAGCACGAGGTTGCACGGGCCGTGACCATTCTCGTCGCTGGTGACGGCGCCGAGATCAGCGCCTACCTGCGCTCCTACGGGGTGTGGGCACCGGTCGCGTCCCTCTGCCTGATGGTGTTGCAGGCCGTGGCCGCGCCCGTTCCCTCCCTGCTGATCACCTTTGCCAATGGTCTGGCCTTTGGCGTGTTCTGGGGTGGACTTCTGACGATTGCCGGTCAAACCCTGGCGGCCGCAGTCTGTTTCTGGATGGCGCGCACGCTGGGCCGGGATGCGGTCGCAGCCCTGGCCAGCACACTGGGTCTCACTACGGTGGACCGGTGGATCACCCGCTGGGGCGCGCCAGGCATTGCCATCGCCCGGCTCATCCCCGGGCTCTCCTTCGATCTCATCTCGTACGCGGCTGGCTTGACCGGAATCCGCAGCGGCCCGTTCCTGCTCGCCACTGCGGTCGGGGGCGCGCCGCAAGCGTTCCTCTATGCCTACCTGATTCGATCAGCCCCGCAGTACGCGGTGGGACTGGCGGTGGGAACGACGCTGGTCTTTGCCCTGATCCTGGCGGTGGCTGTGGTGCTCTCCCGGCGACAGGTGGGCAACGGGTGAGTGCCTGACTATCACCGTCTGTTACGGAATCTCTCCGCACGATGGCGGCCTGCCTAGCCGCCATCACTCGACTGCGCTTGAGACGACGCCTGTGGGAAGCGGTGGAGAGGGGACAAGTCTGTAGGAGGATACAGATCCTCACCCGCATCTCGGAGCACCAGCGGCTGGCTCCTGGAGCAAGAGGCAGCCGCTACTCCTCCGGCAGGAGCGCGTTGAGGGCGGCGCGCAGCATGGTCAGCGGCATGTAGGCCGTGCCGCCGGGGACCAACTCGGATGAGGGCGTGCGAGCAAGGGTGCGCGCCAGGACCAGGACTTCCCCGCGC
>JALYWD010000346.1 GCA_030852885.1 Chloroflexota bacterium
GTCTTCTTCCACCTCGTGCGGTACTTCTTCGGCGGGTGATGAACCGCGTGCTGCGCAGCGCTATCCCGACTAATGGCAATGGTAAGTAGAGCCTTGGTAACAGACGCCACCGCCAGCGATTTCGGGCAGAGGTAGATGGCCTTGCTCGTGCAAATTGCGCGATGGATCTGTATCGCGATGGATCTGTATTGAGAAAGAAGACTGCCAGATGTCATCACGCTCGTCAGACGCGGAGGCCGTGATCACGCAGTTGATCATGGCGCGCGAGGGCGTCATCCACGACAAGAACCTCGATGCGCTGATCACCCAGAGCGATCCTGCCGTCCGCGCGTTCGATGTCATGGCGCCACTGTCATGGTCCGGGCTCGATCCACTGCGCAAGAAGCTCACCGGCTGGTTCACCGGGTACGACGGCCCGATTGGCTACGACATCCGGGATCTCAAGGTCACGGCGACCGACGACCTCGGGTTTGCGCACTACGTCTACAACGTCACCGGCACGCTGAATGATGGCGACTCCGTTGACATGTGGGTCCGGGCCACGGTCTGCCTGGTCAAGCAGGATGGCGAGTGGCGTATCACGCACGAACACACTTCGGTGCCCTACGACCCCCAGAGCGGCAAGGCGCTCACGGATCTGCAGCCGGAGTAGCTGGCAAGGCTCTTGCGACGCATGCTGTCGCGGGAGTGAGCGCCGGGCTGCGCTGAAGGCATCTCCCAGGCGTGCCGGGCCCGCTCCAGAGGAGTTCCCGATGGATGCCACATGTGATCCGCGTGCGACCGGGCATCTCGTCAATACCCAGCAGATTGAGACGCTTGGTGTATTCGGACCGGAAATCCAGATCCTGACCCCGCTCGCGCCAGAAGACACCTGGCCCTGCTTCATGCGCGAGCCGGCATCAGCCTGGCGTTCGCCTGAGGCATCAATCGCCTGACCTGGAGCTGGTTCCCCACCTGGCAGTGCGTGCCCGGAAGGAGCCAGGCCCAGGTGGGCCAACAGGAGTAGATCATGCGTCGTGTCGTGTTTCTTGCCGCGGGTCTGGCCATAGCTGCCGCAACCACCATGTTCGGAGCCGGTCAGTGGGGCAGTGGAGCTGCGCCCAGCACCCCGGCGGCTGTGGAGGGGAACTTTGTGGGGGCCTGGCGCCTCACCTTCGAGACCCCGACTGGTCCTTCCCAGAGCCTGCTCACCATCATGGCTGACGGCACGCTGCTCTTCTCGGGGCGCCCTGTCTCCCCGGCTGCCGGCGGCTTCCCGGTCATCTTCAGCAGTACGGCGCATGGCGCCTGGGAGCAAATCGGCCCCACCTCGGCCGCGCTGACCTGGATCGGTCTGGTGACGGATGGGGAGGGAGCACTGCTTGCCGTGGTGACGGATAGCGTCGAGGCCACACTGTCCGTCGACAGCAATTCCTGGAGCGGATCGTACAGCGCGAGCGTGAACGATCCTGATGGCAACGAGCTGTACGTGGGCGGCGAGACCGTGCGCGCCGAGCGCATCACGGTGCACCCCCTCGCCACACCAGCGGCGGCCACACCGGCTGCCGGGTAGACCGAGGTGGCTCCATCCTTCGCAACAAGCTTCACGCCACCCGGTACAGCGGCTCCTCCCCGCCCAGCACGCGCAGCACGTTCTCGGCGGCGATGGCGCCCATGCGCGTGATCGCCTCGCGGGTCTGCGCGCCGATGTGCGGCGTCACCACCACGTTCGGCTGTGCCGGCAGCGGGTTGCCGGTGGGCGGCTCGACGGCGAAGCAATCGAGACCCGCGCCTCGCAGGTGGCCCGGCTGCACCACGGTGACGCCCGCGCGCTGCAACGCCTCGCGCGGGGCGGGGTCGGTGCTGGCGAAAGAGCGCGCCGCGACCACGACGCGCTTGCCCGCCAGGGACAGCGCGTCGCTCACGCGCCCAGCTCAAGACGAATGTGCTTGATGCGCCGGAATTCATGCAATCCATACCCCATCCGGCGCGGCGCTCCACGCGCCATCGGGAGCAAGCACATCGAGCGCGAGCAAGCAGGCGCCGAGGGGGTGGTAAAAATCGGGCTTGCCGCGAGCGAAATCAACGTCCTTGCGCACGCCAGCGCGGGTCAGTGCCGGGTACCAGCCGCCCAGGTCGGGATCGATCTGGTGCTCCACCGCGTACTGCCAACTCTGGTCGTACCAGTGGCGGTATGCGGCCTCGCCGGTCTGGCCGAGCATGGCCACCGCGCCGCCAATCGCTTCGCTGATCGTCCAGTGGTACTTGTCGCTATCGACGATGCTGCCGTCGAGATCGAAGGCGTAGAGGAACCCCCCGTGCTCGGTATCCCAGGCGTGGTCGACGGCGGCGCTGAAGAAGCGGCGCGCGGCGGGCATCGCCCACTCGGTCGGGCGCTCCCGCTCCAGCAGCACCAGCAGCTTGGCCCACTCCAGCAGGTGCCCACTCCAGCAGGTGCCCACTCAGCACGCCGTAGGGCCGGATCAGGTGGTTGGGTGTGTCCTTGTTGTAGAGCAGGTCCGCCTGCCAGTCCTGGTCGTAGTGCTCCCAGAGCAGGCCCTGCGTCTGCCGCGGCAGATCGACCGCGATGCGGCGCGCAATCGTTTCCGCGCGGTCCAGGTAGAAGCTCTCGCCGGTGGCCGCGTAGGCGGCCAGCATCGCTTCCGTCAGGTGCATGTTGGCGTTCTGGCCACGGTACGGATCAACCACCGACCAGTCTTCGCTGATCTCATCGATATACAGGCCGTCGGCCTCACGCCAGAAGCGGGTCTCCAGGATCTCACTCACGTCATCGAAGAGGTCGCGCGCCTCCAGCCCAGTGGCGATGGCGGTGGCGGCGGTCAGCAGCACGAAAGCGTGGCCGTAGGCCTGCTTGCCGCGGTCCACGGGTTCGCGCCCGGAGAGCACCCACCAGTAGCCGCCATTGACCGGGTCGTGGTGCGCCTCGCGCAGGAAGCGCACCCCATGCTCGGCAGCGGCCAGGCAGTCATCGCCGTCGCAGAGACCGTACTGATCTCCCAGGGCGAAG
>JALYWD010000382.1 GCA_030852885.1 Chloroflexota bacterium
GCACGACGTCCAGCGTGAAGCCACTTGTGGCGCTGATTTGCTCCAGCGGCTTGCCCTCCGCGGCTTGCCGGCGCACGCTCGCCGTCATCGTCTCGGAGATGTCGAGAATGTGGCCGTCCGGGTCATAGACACGGAATCCGCGCTGTCCCCATGGCAGCGTGCGCGGTTCGTACAGGAACTCCGCGCCAGCCGCGAGCAGCCGGGCGTAGATCTCTGCATAGGCATCGGTCTCGAAGGTGTTCTCCCAGTTGCCGCCGCGCAGGTCTTGTGGCGCAAGGCTGGCGTCGCCGAAGAGAGCGGCGTAGGCATCGCTGGCGAGCCAAATGGACAACCCCTCCGTGTAAGCGACCGCGATAGGCGTCTCCCCGCGCGACATCACCCTCAGGACGGTCAACCCGAGCAACCCCTCGTAGAATGCGCGTGAGCGATCAAGATTGGTGATGTAGGCGGCAGGGCCCTTGAAGCGCATCGGTTCCACGTTCGTCTCCTTGCTGAGGCGATAATTGTCACGACAACTACAGTGCCAACGCACGGGGAGGTGTAGTGTGAGAGAGCCATCGCATGACGGTCTCCCGAGCGGTCTACAGGACCACACGGGCTACTGGCTCAACCGGCTGCGCGGAGTGGTCCACGCGCGCTTCGAGGCGATTCTGGCTGAGCACGGGGTGACCGTAGCGCAGTGGAGCGTGCTGATTACGGTCTACCGAGAGGACGCGGTTACGCCGCTGGAGATCGCCCGCTTCATCGATGTCGATCCGGGGTCCTTGACGCGGCTGCTGGATCGCATGGAGGACAAGGACCTCGTCCGGCGCTTACCAGTTGATGGCGACCGGCGCAGCATTCGCATTGCCCTCACCCCGCACGCGTCCGCGCTCACCCCGCGCCTGGCTGCCCTGGCTGATGCGAACGACGCGACGTTCTTCGCTGCGCTGCCGGATGAGGAGATACGGGATTTCCGTCACGCGCTGGCCCGCTTGCTGCGGGCCCAGGGCGTTGAGGTGACCCAGGCATGGGAGGACGGGTGACGGCGTGCGTCCATGCCGCAGCCCATATCTAACTCAAGCCCACGCCGCCCACTGGTTCCGTCTCGGAGCCGGGCTCGAAGCCGGCGATGAGGGGCATCGCCTGGGCAATGGTGGCCTGGACCTCGGGCAAGGTCAGCGAGTTCTTGTGGCTTTCCGCGCTGTCCCAGACCTCCGTGACCCAGATGGCGTCCGGGTCTGTCGCGTCCCGCGCCACGATGTAGCTGAGGCAGCCTGGCATTGCCGTGGTGCCTCCCAGCATCAAGGCAATGAGGGCGTCGCGCTGGCCGGGATGTGCGTGCATCTTGCCGATCAGGCCGTACATGGTGCGTTGCTCCTGTCTGAATCATCCAGATGCGGGGCGCTGCGGTGTTGTCGTTCGTCGTGCGGTGCGGGTACACAGCGCGAGAACGTAGCACATGTGTGCGAAAGGCGGCCGCGCAGACAGGGCAGGGCCGCGCGGGGTCTACTACCATCCTTGTCACTGGATAGCGCGACTGCACGAGGCATGTTCATGAGCGATCCGAGTTCCCATCTCACCGCCGGCGCGTTGCTGCTGGCCGATCTTTCCTCATCCGAGACGGCTGCCTTGCTGCCCAGCATCGACCTGGTCCTGATCCCTGTTGGCGCGCACGAGCAGCACGGCCCGAACATCGCGGTCTCCACCGACACGGTGAGCGCGGAATCGCTCTGCCACGCGGCGGCGGCGCTGGCCGGGCCGCGCGTTGCTGTGGCGCCCGCGATCCCGTGGGGCATCTCCTGGCATCACATGCGCTTCCCAGGCACCGTCACGCTCCGCCCGGAGACCCTGACCGCCATCCTGGAGGACATCGTCTCTTCCCTGCATGCCCACGGCGTGCAGCGCTTCATGTTCGTGAATGGGCACGGCGGCAACTCGGCGGTGCTTGCTACGGCCAGTGAGGAAATCAAGCAGATCACCGGCGCGGAGGTGGTTGCCTCCATCTTTGGCTACGCCCTGATCGCGGAGGAGGCGCGCAAGCGCCTGCCACCCGAGGGGATTGGCCACGGCGGCGCGGACGAGGCGGCGGTGGTGATGGCCGTGATGCCGCAGCGAGGCAAGCCAGAGGCGGCCACTGGGCCCGATATCGTGGATGCCATGCCGGAATCACAAGCGTTGCTGGCGCAGTACGGCGGCGTCCTGGCGCGACCGTATCACGAGCGCACGCGCAACGGCGTAACGGGGGATGCGCGCTCCGCCACACCGGAGATCGGGCGCGAGATTCTCGCTGCTTCTGGCGCGCGCCTGGCCGAGATCATCGCGGTACTGCTGCGGGAGGCAGAGGCGGCAGCGCCTGACGCATGACATATGCGGCCGCCAATTGCCGAGGTTGGAGGTCGCTCCCACCCTCGGCTGTCATTCCTGGTCGTGCTCCGGCGTTGGCAGGTGCTGATCACCCTGTAACACCCGGGCCAGAAGATCGCCGTGTGCCGCCACGCGCTCCCGCATCGTGCGCAGCGTGAAGTCACCCGGCCGCACCGCGCCATCCTCCACCTCCTGCCAGCTCAACGGCGCGGCAACTGTCGCGCCGGGCGCGGCGCGCACGGTGTAGGGCGCCGCGGTGTTCCGGGCAATGCTGTTCTGCGCGTAATCGATCGTGACGTCCTCCCCACGGTGCGTCGCGCCCCGCGCCACGGCGACGAGGCCGGCATGGTTAGCCTCCAACCGCTCCGCAACGTGCTTCACCCAGGAGCGGACTTCCGCGTAGCTGGCGCCAGGCGCCAGCGGGACGTGGACATGCAGGCCATGCCGGCCGCTCGTCTTGGGGTAGCCCTGCAGGCCGTCCTGATGCAGCGCCTCGCGCACCAGGAGCGCCGCCTGCAGCACGTCGGCGAACGGCGCGGCCTCTCCCGGGTCGAGATCGAAGATGGCCTGGTCCGGCTGGTCAAGGAGGGGAGCCCGCGCGCTCCAGCCGTGGAACTCGATGGCCCCGGTGTTGGCGAGCCAGACGAGACCGGCGGCGGTATCGACGAGGGGAACCTGGATTGTGCGCGTTGTTGACTTCCCGGTGTAGTCCACGGTGCGCAGCCAGGCTGGGGCGTGTTCCGGCAGGTCTCGCTGGTAGAAGGCCGGCCCATCGACCCCCTCCGGGTAGGTGCGCAGGGTCACGGGCCGGTCGGCCAGGTGTGGCAGCATGACGGGCGCGATATCCCGGTAGTAGGCAACGAGATCCTCCCGGGTGATGCCGTCCGCTGGCCACAGGATTCTGCCGGGATGATTCAGCTCCAGGTCGTGGCCATCCAGCGTCCAGGTGATGGAGTCGTTCTCGGGCATGGTCGCCACTCCGTGTCGTCAGGGGGTGAATTGCACGTCGAGCCAGATGGGGCAATGGTCGGAGCCCTGGGTCTCGGGCGAAATGCCGGCGTCAATGACGTTGCTCAGGCACTGCTCAGGGACAAAAACGTAGTCGAGCCGCCATCCCACATTCCGCTCGCGGGCGCGTGCGCGTGGATTCCACCAGGTGTACGCGCCGGCCTCTTCGGGGTGGAAGTGGCGGAAGGTATCGACCCAGCCATTGGCAATGAAGCGGTCCAGCCAGGCGCGTTCCTCCGGCAGGAAGCCGGAGTCATGCCGGTGTCGTTGTGGATGCGCGATGTCCAGTTCCTGGTGGGCGGTATTGACGTCGCCACACACGATGAGGCAGCGGCCATCCTGGACCCGGGCATCAACATGGCGCTGGAACGCTTCGTAGAAGGCCAGCTTGTAGGCGAGGCGCGCCGGGCCCGATCCTCCGTTCGGGAAGTAGATGTTGTAGAGGGTGAACGCCGGATACTCGGTGATCAGGACGCGGTCCTCATCATCGAAGTCCGGTAAACCCATCCCTACCCGCCACGCGAGCGGTTCCTGGCGGCTGAAGGTGGCCACGCCGCCGTAGCCGGGCCGGCGCAGAGACGACCAGGAGGTGTGGTAGCCAGCCACGTCACGCAGCGCTTCTGGCACGGCCGCCGCGTCCAGGCGGGTTTCCTGCAGGCAGAGGATGTCCGTCTGCGCCTCGATCAGCCACGTCTCCAGGCCCTTGCGCATCGCGGCACGCACGCCGTTGACATTCCAACTGGAGATACGCATGTGGTTGGCCTGACGATTGGAGCCGGGTCATGGTGATCCTTGCCATGGCAGCCCGCACCGGGTGCGCTGACACTGGCGACCGGGCCATTGTACGTGGCCATCACCCAAGCTCGGCCCGGCTTCAGTTCCAGATGGCAGCTATGAATACGGCCTGACCTGGGTCAGTTTTGCGCGGTCCAGCTCTCCACGCGGATGACGAGCTTGTAGCGCTCCTGCCCGGCGTGACCATGCTTGAAGTCTGCGCCGGTGTACTTGCGCGCCAGTTCGTTGACGAAATCAAGCGTGTCGTAGGGGATGAATTCCGTCACCGCGCCGCGAATCTCCAGGTAGCGCTCCTGGTCGTGCGCGTCCTGGAAGGAGATGGCGACGCGTGGGTCGCGCCGCAGATTGCGGTACTTGCGTGTGGCGCCCTTGACGCTGACCAGCACGTGCTCGCCATCCCAGATGAACCAGATGGGGTTCACTTCCGGGCGGCCCGTTTCGCCCGTCGTGGCCAGGTGACCAAGGACGGTGCTCTGCAAGATGTCGTGGTACTGGGCAGGGACAGGTCCGTTCGGCATGGCCAGAGTGTAACCGGCGACCGTTTTCGCTGCTTGTGTGTTGAAGTGCCGGTTTCAACGCAACACGCGCGGTGAAAACCACCGCGCGTGATTGCTTCCGGATCGATTTGGGATGATGGGCTGCGTCAGGCCTACAGCGCCTGGATGAGCAGCCGCTGCAGCACCTGGATGAGCAGGATGGCCACGATGAAGGAGATATCGATCATGCCGATGGGGGGGATCACCCGCCGCAGTGGGGCGATGACCGGATCGGTCACACTGGCCAGCATGCGGCTGATAGCCCACTGCTGGCGTGGGTCTACCCAGGAGAGCAGGGCACGGCCCAGCAAGGCATAGGTGAGGATCTGTAACGCCATCAACAGAATTTCGAGAATCTGGTTTGCCATGGAGGTCCTTTCGGGGTCTGGATATCCTGACAACATAACGCCGGGCAGCGAAATCTGATCCCTGCTGATCACGGCCGTGTGCCCGGGAGCAGGCGGCCCCGGAAACCGCTAGTAGAAGTACTCCTCCACAGGTACGGCAGCCGTGTATGCCAGGCTGCGCACGTAGGGTGGGGGCAGCTCCCAGTACTTGGCGGCGGCCAGCACGGCCTGCGGATCCGCGACGTCCGGCGCGGGAACCACAACCCCGAGCTCGCGCCCTTCGTCGGTCGTCACACGCCGCGCTTCACCCTCAATCTCCGTTGGCGCCTCGATGACGATACCCCAGGCGGCGTAGGCGGGATGAGCCACCGGGAAGGCCGCTCCGTGGGGGCGCGGCGTCAACCGGGCCCGAGCTACGAACTGCGCCTGCGGCCAGGTCGCGCGAATACGTGGGGGCTGCATCTCCGCCCCCTGCAAGAACACCAACACGGACACATTCTCCCCAAGGGTCACGCCAGGACATCGTTTGGCGTAGCGTGACGCATGGCGCGCCCGCTGGCAAGCGGCCGGGAATGAGATCCGCCCATGTTCGTGGCTACTGAATCTGTAATCCCGGGATTCGCGCGAAGTGACGATGGTTGCGGGACACCAGCGTCAGGTCATGCTCCAGCGCCGTCGCTGCAATGAGCAGGTCCATATCGGGAATGAGCATGCCCCGCCCGCGGAGGTATGCGCGAAGCTCGGCAAACTGGATGGCGGTGGACGACGCTACCGGGATCACCGCGAAGGTGGACAGGAGTTCGTGCATCGGCAGCAGCGCCTGTGCGGGATTGGGGTCGCTAAATGCCCCCTCCGCGAGTTCGGCGACAGAGATGGCGCTAACAGCAACTCCGTGAACCCGCAGCCGGCCAAGCAACTGGATTGCGGGCAAGCGTCCGATGGCAGCGTCGATTAGCCAATCTGAGTCCACCAGATAGCTCACGGGCGATCTGGTGGTCGAGTGCCTTCCTCACGAGCGCGGTAGATTGCTTCCTTCAAGCGGTCGCCTTCTTCAGGCGTGAGGGTCCCGGCAACCTTCTCCAGGGCCACACGAACGCGTTCCGGGTCGTAATTTGCCCAGATGTCGGAAGTTTCAGCGGCCGTCTCGCTGACGAGCCGGAAGCGCCGCATGCCGCGCACAATCACGATCGGCTCGCGCGGAAAGCTATCGAGCGCCCGACCGAGTTCACTGTCATCATCTATGGCGATGGTATGGGAATGTGACGCACGCATCGTCGATCAACTCCTGAAAGTTGAGTGTATCACCGCTGCCTGGACTCCCGTTCATGACGCAGCGTCGCGGTTGAGTAGAGGCGTAACTCGCGGCGTTTTCAGAGCGGCGGGAAGCTCAGCCCGCGCAACGGCGGATCGACC
The DNA here is from genome assembly GCA_030852885.1 of Chloroflexota bacterium. Lineage (GTDB taxonomy): Bacteria > Chloroflexota > Chloroflexia > Thermomicrobiales > UBA6265 > JACCXM01. Next base: position 6,446 of record JALYWD010000382.1, read on the forward strand.
GGGGCGTGGCGTGCCATCAGGAGCACGCCGAAGCGGCCGAGGCTGCCAGGATCGATGAGGCGCAGCACAGCGGCCTGGGCCGCCAGGTACTCCTCCATGGTGGTCTCCGGGTCCTGGCCGAGCGAGACCATCAGGTTCCCCATGTCGAGGCTGGTCAGGAAGGCGGCCTGGTTGGTTTGGCCGGCAAAGGTGAGGCCCGCCGCTGCGCCCGCATCACGCAGCGCGGTGAAATCCACGTGCGCGGTGAGGTCCTGCTCCCCGACGTGGGCGAACGGGTCATCCGTCACCGTATGGGCGCGGTAGGCGCGCACCGTCCCCTCGAGGCGGTGAGCCTGGTAGAGCTGCGCGGCGGGGTAGCCGTAGTCGATGACGATAACGTACCCACGCTCCAGCCGGGACGCGGCGCCGGTGAACCAGGCTGAGGCGGCCGGGCTGATCTCGATCCGGTCTCCTTCCTGGAGGGCGATGCCGTGCGCCTTGAGCATTCCCGCCGGATCAGCCTCCAGGGCCTGCGGCGAGAGTGCGGCGATCTCCTCGGCGAATCCTGTGCCGTCCCAGACTACCCACCCTTCGCGCAGGTCACCTTGATGCCAGATGAGGCGATGCACCGGCAACGCATCAGCCACCTCGTTGGCCAGGACGACGCCCGTCATGGGGGGCAGCGCGGCGATTGCCTCAGGATCGACGGCGCGCACCACCTCGCCCAGGCCCTCATCACGAAAGGCGGCCAGGGCCTCCGTCACGCGCCGCGGGTTCCGCTCCACCAGTTCGTAGGTGAGCGCGGTGAGGCAGGCCGGGTGCTCGCGCTGCAGGCCGCCGATGATGTCCCACGCCAGCCCGCCGATCCCGGGGCCGTACTCCCGCACGATGAACCGGTCAGGCTGCCCCAGCCGTTCCCAGCAGTCCGCGATCTGGCGGGCCAGGGTGATGCCGAAGAACGGGTGAGCCTCTGGCGCGGTCAGGAAGTCACCGGGGCGGCCCGGGCGGCGCTGCGCGGCGTGGTAGTACCCCCACTCGGGGTGGTACAGGGCGAGGTCCATGAAGCGGGCAAAGGTGATGCGCCCGCCCTGCGCCGCAATCTCGGCGCGGATGGCTGCGATGAGGAGTGGGTTCCCGCTGGCGGTGATCACGGCGGGAAGTGTAGCGGCCAGGAGGGCAGACGGCGCCGGCTCCTGGCCGCTCAGGCAGCGTGCGACACGTGACGTGTGCCGGCTCACGTTTGTCTCGGCCGCCTGGTAAGGACCTTCCTTGCGCAGTGCGGCGGGTAAGTGTGCCAACTATGCCAAGAATGCCAACTTTGCCAGGTGGGGTGGCCAGGCACAGTAGTGTGGGCTACGAAGAAGGCGGGCAGGAGCAGGCTGGGCCGAGATCCTTCGCCTGCGGGCTCAGTGCTCCGTCTCCGGGGAGATGTCAGGTTGCGTACCAGGTGCAAAGAACGAGATTCTTCGCCTGCGGGCTCGGAATGACAGGGAAGGGGAGCGTGCTCACCAGCCAACTCCCCGGAGACGCACTACTCAGAATGACACAGGATGGTGGGGACTTGCTGCGCGGCCGACGGACCCCGCTCACAGCCACTCAACGGAGTGACAATGCAAGAGGAGGCGCGCGGCCGCATCAGGTTGCATAACGCGAAGGGGGTTGGGTGGTGGTTACGGAGCAGGGGTGGCTGACGCCGCCTCGATCTGCGCCAGCATCTCCGGCAGATCGTAGTAATCGCGTTCTTCGCTGATCAGGCCGTCGGTCAGCTCCAGCACCGATGCCCCCCGGAAGGTCACGTCGCGGCCCGTGGCCGGGTGCACGCCGGTGAAGGTCCACTCCACGACGGCCCAGGACTCACCGGCGAAGCCATCGGTGACCTCGAGGCGGACATCGTCGTCACTCGCAAACAGGGCGTCCGCCAGTTTCTCGATGGCCGCGCGGCCGTCCGAGACCGTCGCGGTCGGCACGTCATCCCGCACGGCATCTTCGGTGTAGAGCGCCCCGACCGCAGCGGCGTCGCCCGATGACCAGGCATCGCCATACGCCTGCAGGATGGACGAGCTCGCGGCAGGAGTCGCGTCCTGCGCCAGCGCGGCGCCCGAGCTGGTGAGGAGGACCAGGGCCAGCGTGGCGCCTAGTGCCAGGCGGATACGTGCAAACAT
>JALYWD010000408.1 GCA_030852885.1 Chloroflexota bacterium
CTACACTCCGCGCCAACACGAACGCTGGCTCGCCCGCCTGGTTTCACGTCCTACCCGGTCGCTGAACTTGGTAGTTAGACCGCAGGAATGCCAATGACGCAACTCTGGACGATTGTCGGTGTCTCGGATGTTGCCCGCAGCTTCTCCTGGTACCAGTCACTCCTGGGGCTGCCAAGAACACTGCCCGCTCATGACTATTTCGGCACCATTGAAGCCGACGGAGACGTACTGCTTTGCCTCCATCTTTGGGGTGATCACGAGCATCCATCCCTTGCCAGTCCCGAGCGAGCAGAGCCAGGTAATGGATTGCTTCTATTCTTTCGCGTGGATGACTTCGAAGAAGCGCTGATCCGTGCACGCACTCTCGTCGCTGCGCTTGAGGAGGAACCTCATGTCAATCCCAATACCGGCACCAGAGAATTCGCGCTACGCGACCTTGATGGCTACTACGTCATGGTCAGCGCGGCCTCTGCGGCCTAACAATGCGAATACACGGCGCCGCGTGGTGATAGTCTGGCGTGCCGCCGTTGAAGCTGGCAGTTAGGCGGCGCGCTCAACCGCTGTGCTACCTTCGACGAAACATCGGTCATTGGCGATGCGCGCGAGTCGACAGCCTCATGCCTTACAGTGGTCTGCTTCGTCGAAGAGAACTGCGTTCTTGATGGATCCAGTTACACCGTGAGCGATTTTCGGGTGCTCAAGTGAGGCGCCCGGTCGACAAAGGCAAATCCGGGTACTTGAGCATGCAACGCAACACGGCAATCCTTTTGTCAATCACGCTGCTAGCCTGCGCCGCTGCCATCTACTTCTGGCAGCAATTGCAGATGGAGCGTAAGCGGACTCGCCAACTATCGACCGTTGCCGCACAAGTGGAGGGTCGGAAGCAGGCGGCGTCGGTGGCTCCTCAGCTATCGACCTTCACTGAGGGAAAGCAAGCCTCGATAGCCGCCCCTAAAAAGGAAGATGTATCCAAAGAGGATGCAACGACTTCCGTCTCTCAAATCAAGCAATTTCATCAGACGTTCCCGGACCTTCAAGAAGAAACTGGATTTTCTGCGGAGGAAATCGAAGTCCTGGCTGAGTTGCACGCGAAGCGGGCTTGGGAGAGCGAATATGAAGCCCGCCTCGGCGCCGTAAAGAATCAGCGCCTGAACGACTACTGGAACTCATTTTACGCCAAAGCGCGCATAGCAGATCTGAGGCGCGCCCTCCAAGACACCCGTCATCCATTGAGGGAAGATCAGGTACCGTTGCTCTACTCCATTATCTCTACCGAATCGGAACGCGAAAGATACGAAAGAAGGGCCAGCGCATACCTGACTAGTGATCAGGATCGAAGAACACAACTGGATCTTCAACTCCTGGCCGGCAAGCTGCGGCAAGAGAGCAATGCTCGTGTGCTCACTAGTGCATCCCCGTATCTTGAACAAGAGCAGCGCGCTGTCTTGGCCGCCCAACTATCCTCCGGAATGGAAGAGCAACTGCAACTGCTGGAAAAAGAGAGTTCTGAACTGAAGTGAATCCCCTGATCGGAAAGCCGCCCAAGTGCAAGTTGACAACTCGTTGCATCGCCCGTGGGATAAAGTTCCGACTTCGATCGTTGTCTTGCGGTCGCTGAACTCGAGCGTCAGGGGAACTGATGACTATCCGCCAACTTTTCCCGGATGACGCGTCGGAGTTTCAGGCGCTGCGTCTGGCTGGCCTTCTGGAGTGTCCAGAGGCCTTCACGTCAAGCCATGCCGAGGAAGTCGATACCCCCCTGGACGTCATCGCCGGACGCCTCGCACCCAAGGACGACAGCGCAGTCTTCGGCTACTTCACAGGCGGAAGGCTTATCGGCCTCATTGGCGTACAGCGGGAATCCCGTCGGAAGCTCTCGCACAAGGCGTTCATCTGGGGAATGTACGTTGCGAGGGAGCACCGACGTAAAGGCATTGGTCGCTCTCTCATGGCTCGAGCCCTCGATCACGCAACCAGTAGCCTGGAAGTGAAGATGGTGAACCTTGGTGTGAACACCCAAAATAGCGCCGCGATCACCCTATATAGGGCAATGGGCTTTGAAACCTACGGTACGGAACGAGGATTCATTACGATTGACGGAATAGCGCACGACCAGCATCTAATGAGTCACCATTTCTGAGGTCCCAAAATGTCGGCGCGACCGTTTCGTCACAGGAGATGGACTTCCATGGCCAGGTTTAGACACTGTGTGCTTGCCGAGCTCGTCATCGGGGTGGCGTTGGGGGTCACTATAAGATGACGCATTCGGGTACTGACAAGCCACACAGCACAGACCCATCGGCCGCGCCGGCAAGCGCCGAACCATCAGAATCCTTGTCTCTTCCAGATAGCTCTTCGGTGTATCACGGCTTTGTCGTGGTACCAGAAACCTGTACCGACGGCTGGTGCCTGGGAGTGATCACGGACTACGAAGACCCTGACGGCGTTGACTCCGGCGACGCTTTTGTCATAGCTCCTGACGGGTCCAGAGCCGGGCTGGTTTGGGAGGTTGGTATCGATCCAGTAACCGAGATCCTCCCTCCCGATGGGGATCGTTGGGGTGTCTACGCAGTCTGCTTCCCCCACGTCGTGCACAATACGGAAGAGCTGACGAGCGCCTTCAAGGCCATTCTGCCCTCTCTCAAGGAAATTCATGCACGCATCCAACGGCATGTCGCCAATCGCATCTTCTGATGACGTAAATCCAGCGCTCGAAGTAGCATTCGAGATGGCGTATGGCAATGGCGTTTCCCAACTGCAGGTCTCACCATGAAACTGATCATCTTCATCGCGTTGGCTTTGCCTGGATTTGCGCAGGCCGGATCACCATCTCCCTACGCCGGCGAAGAATCCCGCCAGATCAAAGCTCTTTCGCCATCGGAGCAGGCAGATCTGCTGTCTGGTAAGGGCATGGGCCTGGCCAAGGCCGCCGAACTCAACGGTTATCCAGGCCCTGCTCATGTATTGGAGTTGGCCCCTCAGCTCGAACTGAGCGCTGAGCAGCTCGCGACCACTCGGTCGTTGTTCGCATCCATGGAGCAGCAGGCCAAGGACCTGGGGCGGCAACTTGTGGAAGCCGAACATTCACTTGACACGCAGTTTGCCTCCAGGCAAATCACTGCACAGCAAATGGATCAATCACTTGCCGCCATCGGAGGCCTTCAGGCAAGGATCCGTTCCGCCCATTTGGTGGCTCACATCGAGCAGGAACGCATACTCTCGGCAGAGCAGAATGCCATGTATGCCAAGCTGCGCGGCTACGAACGGGGAAGCGAGCCATCCAAAGACCATGAGCAAGGGCACCAGCACTGAGGTGCCGGCGCAGGACTCTGGCCTCAGGCGCATCCGAGACGTATTGCGTGGTCCGACGGCTCACAAGCCCCATCGTGAACGAGCGTGGCGAACGTCTCCGTGCCGTGCACGAAGATCCCACCATGGTCGGCGGTATTCTTGTCAGCATTGTTCTTGCCTTTCACGACCGAGGCGTCGTGCTCGTGAGAAATGCGCGCAGGTCGATCTGGGAGCTTCCAGGCGGCTATATTGACCCAGGCGAATCTGCCTCCGTCTGTGCACTTCGGGAACTGCGGGAGGAATCTGGTCTGGATGGCTCTGACGTCACACTTCTTGGAGTGTTGGAAATTGAACGCCCGGCGCCTGATAGCGATCGAATCAGATGCGCGCTCTTTGAATGTCACGCGGCCGGGATACCGGCCGCGTGCGGCGAGGAGACCATAGACGTTGCGTTCTGGAGACCCGACGTCGAATTCAGCCCAATCAGTGCAATCGACGAGGCGCTTCTGCGCGGCGGCCTTCGAGGATGCATCTGACTCTGCTTGCAGACGTTAGGCTGCACTTCAGCGCTGGTTGCCTGGGAGATATGCTCCGTTGAGATCGAAGGCTCACCTTCGCTCTTTCGCTGGTCACTGCGCGCCGCCAGGCTGGCTTATTTCAGGAAGCCAACCGGGTCGGCAAACAGCGTTGGCGCCAACTGATCAAGGCGATTCAGCTGACGCTCATTGATGGCTTTCAGATCGATTAAAAGCGCTTCAAGTTTCTGAACGGCGGCACACACTTCGCCTCGACCTGCCCTTACCCCTGTCACCGCCTTGAATCTGGCCAGCTTTTCCCTCTGCAGGGCCACCATAGCGTCATCCAGCGAGGCCTCGAACAGGGCCATGTTCAGTTCCATCGGTCCGCAACGATTTTCTCCAACACACTTCTCGCTGAATTGTCGGAATGCCCGTCCAAGGCCGGCGGGGCTTTCCGCCCCCGTGCCGGCCGCTGGCTGAAGAAGACTGAACGCTTGCTTCAAAAGCGTTTCTGCCCTGGTTCCACAAGCACCCTGATCCTGCGCCTGCACGTTAGAGAGCCAAACGATTGTGCAGATCAGTAGAGCCGCTCCAACCGTGCGAGGGGCATTCTGGCCGAAACCTTGCAGCCTCTTTGGCACTTGCCGCCTTCTCCTGGTGTTGCCGCGCTCAGCCCCTAATGCAGGTAAACAGGGTTTTCGAACTCTGGAGACGTCACCACAAGGAAGCGCTGCCCATCCGGCGTCACCGCAAATTGCGGACCCGCGCCTGTGTTCACAGGACTTGAATTGATGGGTACCGAGAAAAGCTTCACGGGGCTCGACGCAGTAAAACTCTTGCCATCGTTCGAATAGGAAAGACTGATCGCCATCAAAGTGCCGTCAGCTTGCACATAGAAGAGTTCCTTGCCGTCACCGCGCCAGCGAGGCCAGCCACCACCGGCGGTGGTCAACGGCTTCGAGGTTGCCCCCAGAGCCGGCGGGGCAAATGGACCATGCAAGTGAATCTGCATGGATCCGGAGGCATGAGACTGTGCCGCGATCCACCGACCGTCCGGCGAAACCTTTGGCCAATGCGTAGGCACAGTACCGGGAGGAATGATTGCCGTCTCCTGCTTCGTCTGCTGGTCAAACACCCACAGGTCCGGTGTGTTCATGCGATAGAAGAGGTACCGTCCATCGCGAGTCATATCCATTGGACGGCGCAGCGCCATGTTGGTGAATACCTTGTCGGGATCGAGAGGTTTGCCGATCTCCTGCCGGTACATTTCTATGGTGGCGGTGCGTTTGGAGGCGAAAAGCACGCTGGCGCCATCGCTCGACCACAACTGGTCGAGGTCACTTTCCGGACCGACGGAAACCGGGGTGATCTTGCCCGTGGCCAGATCGACAATTCCGCTGTCAGTGGTCCCCTCATGCACAAAGTTGAGCAATGCCGACTTGCCATCGGGCGACAGGGATAGTGGGCCACCGCCGGCGTTGAAGGGCTCACCGACCGTGCCAAGCGGCTTGCCCGCACGGTCGTACCAGACGAGCTGTTTGCCGCTGCCGGCATTGCCGATCCGGTACGCCACCTTCTGGCCATTGGATGTCACGGGAGCAGCTGCGGGGGTTCCTGTGGCCACATTCCGGGCGATCACCTGGTCGTCGTCTTCGAGCAGGCCCAGCGCCGCGTCGAGCGAACGGGCGTGCAACACACCGTTCTGGGTGTAGTACAGCTTGCCATTCGCAAAGACGCCAGCGGACTCGGAGTCGATCAGCCTGCGTTTGAGATTGGTTCCCAGGATGCCCTGATAGATCCCGCGTTCACCCTCGCGTCCCTGTGCGTAGAACAGGAAATTGATCCCATCAGGCAGAAAATGGGGACGGGAGAGAGAGAACTGGTCGGGCCCATCCAGCACGGCGGCCGGTGTGGGCGGGCCGCCGGTGTCTGGCATCTGCCAGATGATGTATTGGCC
>JALYWD010000422.1 GCA_030852885.1 Chloroflexota bacterium
CATCACGACCTGGTCGATGTAACACCAGACCCAGTCTTCACCGCGTTCGAACGACTGCACGATGGGGTGCCCGGTGGCGTGGAAGTGTCTGGTGGCGTGCTTGTTCTTCGAGGAGTCGCAGCACCCCACGTGGCCGCAGGTCAGGCACAGGCGCAGATGCACCCAGGTGTCCCCGCTCTCAAGGCACTCCTCGCACCCCTCCGGAGTCTTCGGCGTGACATCCCGGATCTGATCGAGATGCGTGCAGGGGACGCTCATCCGTGGGTTCCTCTCATTCTCCGGAGCAGACCTGACCGCTCCCGCGCACCGGCAATCGCGGGATTCTCGCCTATCGTACGGTGAAATGCACCTCGCCGGTAGCGTTGCCGCACACAAACCAACGGCGCGGGGTGTGGAGGCCGTGCACCAGAGCGCGGCACTCCCCGCCGCGTTCAGTGGACCCGGCTGCGCGTTTACACGGCCAACTGCCGCAGCAGCACGATTGCTGCCTCGGTGAGCATGTCCCCGGCGTCTTCCTCCAGGCGACTGGGGAGCGCGAAGCGCGGTTCGTAGCCGCCGTGGGAGAAGGCCACTTTCGTCGGGATGTAGCCGAAGGAGCCATTGGCAATCGAGACGATCATCGTGGAGGCGAACGGCGAGGCCGCGATGATGCGTCGCCCGAACTCCGTGAAGATCTCTCCCGGCAGGGCCACGATGGCGGTGTCGCCAATCGCGATCACCTGCACCTCCAACTGCTCGACCAGTTGCGCCTGCGGCCCCTGCTGCCACTCCCACATGCGCAGCATCTCCTGCGCGTGGCGCTCATTGCCCACCTGCTTGCCGTCGGCGAAGGTGAAATCATGCCCGGAGAGCTTGCGCGAGAACTCGATTTCGTCAAGGTCAGCCGGGCGCTCCTCCAGGTACCAGCGCGCCAGCTCCACCAACTCCGGGGTGGCGAGCCGTTGCTTGACCGCCACGTGAGTGGTGGCGACGGTGATCGCGTGCGCCGGCTCCGGCCGCGCCGAGGCGATGGCCTGGTCAGCCGCCTCCGCCAGGGCCTCGCCCATGCGCGTGGTGTGCTCGATGCCGAAGCCACTCTCGTCGTCACGGGATGACGGGTCGGGCGTGGAGGTATCCCCGGCTGCCCCGAGCAGGAACCCCCAGGTCCCACCGCGCCGCGCCTCCATGGCCTCCGTCAGGACGCCGGGATAGTCTGCGGAGTAGACCGGATCGTGCCCCATGGCCGTGGGATGGCACGAGAAATCGATGACGCCGCCCAGCGGCGCGCCGTCCAGCGCGCGCGCCATCAGCACGCGGACCGACTCGTCCGGGGTGTCTTCCATGCCGCTGAAATCGGGTAGCCAGGTCCAGCCGTGAGTGCCCACCTCGCCGTTGGCGTACATCGGCCGCCGGTTGAAGCCCACGCCGGGCGCTTGCGCCTCTCCGCTGAGCAGTTCGGCCGGTTGCAGGCTGGCGACGGCCTCGGCTGCCGCCGCTGCCACGCGCTCCCGCGTCTCGTCGAGGAAGGCCGCCGCCTGCTCAGGCTCGTCGGTGGCATCGAGGAAGGGCGAGGGCGCCCGGTGCGTGTGGCTGCAGCCGATCAGGATGTGGCTCGCCGGTATGCCGCTGCGATGAGAGATGGATTCCCGCCACTCCGCCACGGTGTCGCTGTTCAGCCCGAGCAGATCGAGGCTGACCAGCGCGACGTGCGTGTCGTTGACCTCGAGCACCATGACCCGGCCATGCAACGGCCAGACCACGCCTTCCGCTCGCGGCGAGCCGGGCATGCCCAGCATCTGCAGGCCCAGCGGTGGGCTCAGTTCCGTTTTGCCAAATCCCGCGCGCATCCCAACTCCCCCAACCATCGGCGTTCCCGCTATCGTCGCCGCAATCCCGATTCTGTGCTACCCGAGGCAGGGCCGCCGGGTTGTTAGACTAGGCAGAGATTATTCATGCAAGCAGGCGCCGCCTGGAAGGAGAGGATGCCACGTGTTCCTGGGGACATCTCGCATCTGGTGGATCATTTCCGGGGTGCTGCTGCTGCTCGGTTTCGTGCTGATTGTGCTCGGACAGACGATGTTCGGCATCCTCGCGCTGTTCGCGGCGATCGGAAGCTTCGCCGCGGCACCCATGCGCTACGGCCAGAACGCGCG
>JALYWD010000425.1 GCA_030852885.1 Chloroflexota bacterium
CCTGGCGGGATCACTGCAACTCCTGGCCGAAGGCATCGACCCGTACCACGTCACACGGCACTTTGAATTGGCGCTGCTCAATCACCTGGGATACCGGCCCCAATTGCAGCAATGCATCGAATGCCGAGAGCCGTTGACGCAAGCGCCGCACCCATTCATGGCTGAACTGGGCGGATACCTCTGCGAGCGTTGTCAACCGCGGGGAGGTGCCCTTCGGCACATCTCCGTCGATGCACAGAAGTATCTCCGGGCAGTTGAACGAGGAGGACTGGCAGCGGTTGTTCATCTGGAACTGAGTCCACCGCTGCAGGGCGAAATCGAACGGCTGCTCTCCGACTACCTGCGGCATATCAGTGAGCGTGAGCTGTCCAGTTTGCGAGTCTGGCGTGAGTTGGGCGGCGGCGCGCCTCAGGGATAGGGCTCCTCGCCAAGCGCCTCGGCTACGATCTGCGCCTCTCCGTCCGTGAGCGCCAGGCGCTGCAAGAGGTCAGGACGGACCTGGGCTGTCTTGCGCAGGGACGCGTCCCTGCGCCAGCGATTGATGGCAGCATGGTTACCGTTGAGCAAGACCTCCGGCACCGCGAGTCCGCGGAACTCGCGGGGCCGGGTGTAATGCGGGTACTCGAGCAGCGGTTCCTGGAACGACTCGTCGAGAATGGATGCGGACTCAATGACCCCCGGAACGAGTCGGGCTACGGCGTCGATGACGACGGCCGCAGCAAGTTCGCCGCCTGTCAGGACGTAATCCCCAATCGAGATTTCTTCAGCCCCCAATATTTCGATGGCTCGCGCGTCAATACCCTCGTAGCGCCCGCAGATCAGGGCAATTCGTCGGGATGCGACCAGTTCGTGGGCAATCGCCTGGGTGAAGGGCCGGCCTCCGGCCGACATGACGACAATCCGCGTCTCAGCCAGTTCACCGCCAAGGGTCTCCTCGACGGCGCTGACGATTGGCGGTGCAGACATGACCATGCCAGCGCCGCCGCCATAGGGTGTATCGTCCGCCGTACGGTGCTTGTCCGTGGTCCAGTCACGGATGTCGTGCAGGGTTACGGAAACGAGCCCACGGTCCTGGGCACGCCGCAGGATGCTTTCATCCAGAGGTCCGGCAACGATGCCCGGGAAAAGGGTGAAGACGTCAAACCGCAGCACGGGAGCGGGAACTGCCGCCAGGTTGTCCTCACTCACGGTTGCCGTGTCCGCGTGCGACCGGCGAGCACGCCAAGAATGCCCGGAGCTGAACCTACCAGCGTGTTAACCGTGAGGTCCGGGACGTACTCCGAGCCGTCACCTGGCTTGTCCGGGAATTGGAGCCAGACCGTTCCCATGCCAGCCCGGCTCGCGCCGCCAACGTCAAATCGCAAGGAGTCGCCAACGTGCACCATCTTCCCGGGTTGGGCGGCGAGCAGTTCGGCAGCGTGCAGGTAAATCTCGGGACGAGACTTGTAGAAACCCGCGCTGGCGGAGGTAACGATGGTTGTGAAGGCGTCCTTGATGCCAAATTCTTCCAGCGTCCACTCAAGGAAGGGATGATAGACGGCGCTGGACACAACACCGAGGCGCACGCCGGACTGAGCAATTGCACGAACTGTCTCGACCGCCCCAGGTATCGGCCTGGCCCTGGTTGCCGCCTCCTTCATGAGCACGGCAACACCGTCCTCGATCTCAGCGTCATCCACCGTGATGGTCATCGAGTCAAAGATCACGCGCAGACTCTGTTCGGCGGTCAGTTCGTTTCCATGATCCATGATCTCGCGGCGCAACGCCCGGTAGCGGTCGTCCGCCTCGGCCAGGACTGACCCGGAGTAGGGCTCTTCGCACTTGCTGGCGTACCAGCTCAGGTAGGCTGAGGGAAGACTGCGAACCTCCAGCTCGAACCACTCCGGGCATTCGGCCAGCGTGTTGTGAAAATCGAACGTGATAGCGGCTGCGTTCATGTTGCTCCGTCGGTCGTATATCGTGCTGGTCCCATTGGGCAGTCAGCCCTGCCGCAGACAGTCGCGCAATGTCCTGTGCAGATTCTGCAACAACTGCGGCAGGTGGCAAGCCACGGTCGTCTAAACTGAAGCATGGTAAGGACGCCGTGGTGCCGGCAGGCTTCAACGACCCATGGCCTGGCAGGCAAGGGAGTGCAGCCTGGCCGATGGATTCCGGCAGATGAATACGATAGAGGGCGGTATATCCATGGACCCAGCTCCAGTTCCGGTTGTTTCCGATCCGTTTGGCGCGCGGGCCACGCTTTCTACGCCGTTTGGTGAAACTGTTACGTATTACAACCTGCACGTTCTGCAGGACCAGGGTCTCGCTGAGCTCGCTACGTTGCCATTCACGGTGCGCGTGTTCCTGGAGAATATCCTGCGCCATGCCGGCGGAGAGTATGTCGATGACGCCCTGGTCAAGCAGTTGGCCGCATGGAAGCCGAGGAAGGCCGGAGAAAGCTCCGGCATGGAGCTTCCCTTTCTGCCTGGCCGGGTGATCCTGCAGGACTTTACCGGCGTTCCTGCCGTCGTTGACCTGGCCGCCATGCGTGACGCCGTTGCCCGCGCTGGCGGGGACGTTAGCCACATCAACCCACTTGTTCCGGTCGATCTGGTCATTGACCACTCGGTCCAGGTTGACAACTTTGGCACCACGGCGGCGTTCGCGTTGAACGTTGAGAAGGAATACGAGCGCAACCGGGAGCGGTATGAGCTGCTGCGCTGGGCGCAACAGTCGTTCCAGAACTTTCGCGTGGTGCCCCCCGGAACCGGCATCGTGCACCAGGTCAACATCGAGTACCTGGCGCCGGTGGTCATGACCAAGCTGGTCGGCGCGGAGACAGTTGCCTTCCCGGACACCCTCGTCGGGACGGACTCTCACACGACGATGGTGAACTCACTCGGAGTCCTCGGTTGGGGCGTGGGCGGTATTGAAGCCGAGGCGGTCATGCTCGGCCAGCCGCTCTACTTGCTGGAGCCGGAAGTGGTTGGCGTTCGCCTCGTAGGGGCGCTGCCGGAGGGCACGACAGCAACGGACCTCGTGCTGGCCATCACCGAAATGTTGCGGAAGCTGGGAGTCGTTGGCCGCTTCGTCGAGTTCTGCGGCGCAGGCCTGAGCAATCTTCCCCTGCCGGATCGGGCGACCATCGCCAACATGGCGCCTGAGTATGGCGCCACGGCTTCCCTGTTTCCGATTGACGACGTCACGCTGGGCTATCTGCGCCTGACCGGGCGCTCCGAGGAGCGCATCGCGCTCGTGGAGGCGTACGCGAAGGCGCAAGGGCTGTTCCGCACAGACGAAACACCCGAGCCGCACTTCAATGAGTTGGTCGAACTCGACCTGGGCAAGATTGTTCCAAGTGTCGCTGGCCCGCGCCGTCCACAGGACCGCCTGACACTCGGAACCGTGCAGCAGGCCCTGCGCGACACCTATCCGCAGGCGTTCGGCAGCAATGGTCATGGCGAGAACGGCCATGACCACGCGGTGAACATTGCCGTTGACGGCGTAGAGGCAAAAGTTGGCCACGGCGCGGTCGTGATCGCCGCCATCACATCCTGCACCAACACCTCGAACCCTTCGGTCATGCTGGGAGCGGGGCTTGTGGCGCGCAAGGCGGTCGAGCTGGGGCTCGATGTTCCTCACCACGTCAAGACGAGCCTGGCGCCAGGTTCCCAGGTCGTGACCCGCTACCTGGACAAGGCGGGCCTGTTGCCCTATCTCGAAGCCCTTGGCTTCCACGTCGTGGGCTATGGGTGCACCACCTGCATTGGAAACTCTGGGCCACTGCCGGAGCCGGTCGCGAACGCCATCGACGAAAACGAACTGGTTGTCTCGGCGGTGCTTTCAGGCAACCGTAACTTCGAAGGACGCATCCACTCGCAGGTGCGGGCTGCGTTCCTGGCCTCTCCGCCCCTCGTAGTGGCGTACGCCCTGGCAGGCACTGTTGATCTCGACCTCGCGAACGATCCGCTTGGGAAAGATCCAAACGGCCAGCCAATCTACCTGCGCGACATCTGGCCAACACTCGCCGAGGTACAGGCCGCCATTGCGGAGGGAGTAGACCCTTCGCTCTTCCGTGAAGAGTACGCCGTCGTCTTCGCAGGCGATGAGCGGTGGCAGAGCCTGGATGTGCCGGCAGGGGCTGTCTATGACTGGAAGTCGGACTCGACCTACGTCCAGGAGCCACCCTTCTTCCTGGGGACCGGGCTCGACGCTCCGCTGCCTGGCGATGTTACGGGCGCGCGCGTGCTTGCGCTACTTGGTGATTCCGTGACCACTGACCACATATCACCGGCCGGCAGTATCGCCAGGACGAGTCCGGCCGGTACGTACCTCATGGAGCACGATGTGCCGCCGCTGGAGTTCAACTCCTACGGCGCCCGACGCGGCAATCACGAGGTGATGATCCGCGGCACGTTCGCCAACATTCGTCTGCGCAACCAACTGACGCCCGGCAAGGAAGGGAACGTTACACGCTACCTGCCAACCGGCGAAGAAATGAGCATCTACGACGCCTCGCTCAAGTATGCCGAGACGCAAACGCCACTCATCGTGATCGGCGGCAAGGAGTACGGCACAGGCTCATCGCGCGACTGGGCTGCCAAGGGCACGCTGCTCCTCGGCGTCAAGGCGGTCATTGTCGAGAGCTATGAGCGCATTCACCGCTCCAACCTGGTCGGCATGGGAGTTTTGCCGCTGCAGTTCAAGCCGGGTGAAAGCGCCGCAACGCTCGGGCTCACCGGCGAGGAGACGTTCGATATCCTCGGGGTTGCGGACATAACGCCGCGCAAGGCAATGCAGGTGCGAGCCACGCGGCCTGATGGCTCCGTCCTGGCGTTTGAGGTAATTGCACGCATCGACAGCCCGGTTGAGATTGAGTACTACCGCAACGGAGGCATTCTGCAGACCGTGCTCAAGCGGCTGGCGCAACCTGCCGCTTGATTCCCTACAATCAGGGTTGCTGACGTAGCCTCGGTCACATATCAGGAGCCTGAGCATGCAGTTTCCCCGCGCGGCGGATACGGTCGTGATTGGTGGTGGCACGTCTGGCGCCGTGGTGGCCGGGCTTCTTGCCGAGAACAGCGGCGAGAGCATTGTCGTGCTGGAGGCTGGGCCGGATTTCGGACCGTTCCAGGATGGCCGCTGGCCGGCCGACCTGCTCGATGCCCGTGCCCTTGGCTACACGCACGACTGGAAATACACCTCGGAAGACACCTATCCGGATCGCATCGTGCCGTTCGAGCGGGCCATGGTGATCGGCGGTTGCTCATCACACAACGGCTGCGCCGCGATCTGGGGCAGCCGCATCGACTACGACGCGTGGGTGGGGGCGGGTCTCGCTGGTTGGTCCGCCGATGAACTCATGCCGTTCTTCACGCGGGCCAACGAACGCATGCGGGTGAAGGACTACGCCGAAAGCGAAGTCACGCCATTTCACCGTGCCGTACTATCGGCCGCGGAAGCCGCCGGCATCCCGCGCACGGCGAACCTGAATGACCTCGACGAGGACGAGGGGATGGCGCCCAGCCCGGTCAATATCGCCGACGGCGTGCGCTGGAACAGTGCGTTTGCCTACCTCGATCCGGTCCGCAACCGGGCGAACCTGACCGTGGTTGGGAATGCGATGGTTGATCGCATCGAAATCGAAAAGGGCAAGGCAACGCGGGTCCGTTACATCGGTCCCAACGGCCCTGGGAGTATTGAAGCCGGGCGCATTGTGATCTCGGGCGGAACCTACGGGAGCCCGGTGGTGTTGCTGCGCTCCGGGATCGGGGATCCTGCTGCGCTGCGTGGTGTCGGCATTGCTCCCGTTCTCGACTTGCCTGGCGTGGGGCAGAACCTCCACGATCACTCGGCGGTCATGTTGAGCTGGGCGGGAACGCCCGAGCTTGAAGCCCAGATGCAGGCGTTTGCCGCGGATTCCTGGATGCCGGAAGAGCAGACCATCGCCAAGTTTCGCTCCAGCCACTATCCAGTAGACGAAACTGGCTTCGATCTGCACATTTACCCGGTTGGCGGTCCAACCGCGGAGGGTTGGCGGTGGGACTTTCCCGTCGCCTGCATGACCCCGCGTTCACGCGGTGAGGTCACGTTGCGCGGCACCGATCCGGCGGAGTCGCCGCGGCTTCAGCATCGCTACGTGAGCGACGAGGCTGGCCACGACCGGCAAATCCTGATCGACGGCGTCCGGAGGGCTCGCCAGATTGCCGCGCAGTCGCCGCTCCGCGAGTTGCTCGGTGAGGAAACGGCGCCGACCGCGAGCGTGGAAACAGATGAGGACATTGGCAAGTGGGTGGATGGCAGCGTCTTCCACTACTACCACCCCGTAGGGACGTGCGCGATGGGCCCGGCGAGTGACGCTACGGCCGTGACCGACGCTCGTGGCAAGGTTCACGGCCTGGACAATGTCTACGTCGCGGATTGCTCCATCATCCCGGTCATCCCGCGTGCCAACACAAACATTCCGGCCGTTGTGATAGGCGAGCGGATCGCCGGTTGGCTATTGGAACAGGCCTGACGCACGATACGTTGGTTGCGGAGAGCAGAATTCGTGGCTGAACGAAGCATTGGATTCGGGATCATTGGGCTGGGACGAATCGGGTCGTTTCACGCGGAGTCGTTGCGCAGCAGAATCGCCGGGGCGCACCTGGTGGCGGCGGCCGTCGATGCAGAGCACCTTTCCCGGCTGCTTGTTGACGGAAGCGCGCCGTGTGAACTGGAAGAAAGTGCTGAGGCGCTGCTGGAGAGGCCAGATGTCGAAGCGGTAGTTGTCGCCTCTCCTGCCGTCGTACATGACGAGCACATCACGCTCGCGGCGCAAGCGGGCAAACCGATCTTTTCGGAAAAGCCGCTCGCTGATACGGTACGCAAGGCCGAAGTCGCGGCTGAGGCCGTGCGCTCTGCCGGAGTGCCCTTCCAGATCGGGTTCCAGCGCAGATATGACCGCAGCTATGCCCGCGCTCATGACCTGATTGCATCAGGGGCAATCGGCGACGTCGAGATGTTCCGGGGCATGAGTTGCGATCGGCTCGGCCCGATTGAGTTCCTCAAGACGAGCGGTGGGCTCTTCATGGATCTGGCCAGCCACGATTTTGACGCGGCACGGTTCTTGACGGGCCAGGAAGTGGTGGATGTGCTTGCGATTGGCGCCGTCCTCGTCGAGCCAGAACTGGCCACCTTCGACGATGTCGATTACGGCATCGTGCTCATGCGCTTCGAGAATGGTGCGCTGGGCGTGGTGCAAGAGGCGTGGCGTGCCCCGTACGGCTACGACATCCGGGCGGAAGTCCACGGCAGCAAGGGCAAGGTCGTGGCTGAAGTGGACGAGAAGTTTCCGGCTGTCCTGTATGACGAACGCGGCAAGGTCTCGGCGCGCCATGACCAGTTCGTGGAACGGTTCGCTGATGCGTACCGCGACGAACTGCAGGCCTTCGTGAACGCATTGCACTCGGGCGCCACCCCCACACCGGGAATCGACGACGCGTTGCAGACGATGCGGATCGCGGCGGCGGCCACACAGAGCCGCCGCAGCGGCGAGTGGGTGGAGGTGAGCGAGGTCTAGCCGCCGCGGGCGCGTACAATCCTGGCGGTGTATCGACCGCGCAAACGAAGGAGTTGGCATGGCAGCGACCACGCCTCAGGTGGAAACGGGCGTTTTCGGGAACTACATCAATGGCGAGTGGCGAGCCGCATCAAGCGGGAAAACCCTCGAGAATCGCAACCCGGCAAACCGCGATGAGGTCATCGCCGAGTTCGCATCGTCCGAAGCAGCGGACGTCGAGGCGGCGTTGGATGCCGCCAGCGAGGCCTACCGCACGTGGCGCTTGAGTTCGCCAATTGCCCGCGCGAACATTCTGCACAAGGCTGCCAACATCCTGGAATCGCGCATTCCGGATGTAGGCCGGGAACTGACGCGGGAAGAAGGGAAGACCCTCAAGGAAGGAATCGGCGAGACGACTCGCGCTGTGCAAATCCTGCGCTACTTTGCGGGTGAGGCGCAGCAGCCAAGTGGTGAGCACTATCCCTCTGCGAACCCGCTGACTCTGCTCTACACCGCGCGAGAGCCATTGGGCGTGACCGCCATCGTCACTCCGTGGAACTTCCCGATTGCCATCCCGGCCTGGAAGATCGCGCCCGCGCTGGCGTTCGGGAACACCGTCGTCTTCAAGCCAGCTAGCCTCACGCCGCTCAGTGCGGTGCGCCTGGTTGAAGCCCTGGCTGATGCAGGGCTTCCGCCCGGCGTATTGAACCTGGTGACAGGCTCCGCGTCTGCGATCGGTGACCCGCTGCTGCGCGACCCGCGCGTCGTGGCGATCAGCTTCACCGGGTCCAACGAGACGGGCGCGGCATTGCGGAAGTTGGCCGCCGAGCGCGGCGCCAAGTTGCAACTGGAACTCGGGGGCAAGAACCCGGCCATCGTCCTGGCGGACGCGGACCTGGAGCACGCGCTCACGCACGTCATCAACGGCGCGATGATGAGCACTGGGCAGAAGTGCACCGCGACCTCACGTGCCATTGTGGACCGCAGGATCGCCGACAAGTTCACGGCGATGCTGAGCGAGCGTATCTCCGGGTTGAAAGTCGGCGACCCACTCGCGAACGAGACGCAAATTGGCCCGCTTGTGGACGACAGCTCGGCACAGCGAGTTGCTGGCGAAGTCAGCGCCGCCAAGGATGCGGGCTCCGAACTGCTGGTGGGTGGCAACGTCCTGGGCGGGGACCTGGAGCGCGGCGCGTTCGTCGCTCCGGCGCTCTTCGCGGGTGTCGATCCATCATCCCGGCTCGGCCAGGATGAGCTGTTTGGCCCGGTACTTGGCGTCATCACGGTTGATGGTATCGACGAGGCACTTGCGGTCGCAAACCAGGTGAGGTTTGGACTTTCGGCTTCGCTCTTTACTCGCGATCTGGAACGCGCGCTGACATTTGCGCGCGAGATCGAGGCTGGCATCGTGCATGTCAACAGCGAGACGGCAGGTGCGGAGCCACACGTGCCATTCGGCGGCATGAAGGGGTCTTCGTCGTACTCACGCGAGCAGGGTAAGTCGTCACGCGAGTTCTTTACGCAAATCAAGACCGTGTACCTGGACCCGCCACCCCGGATCTAGCGCGGGCCCATATCCTGCGAGTCGACCTGGCATGAGGATGCGCGGAAGCGCAAAGCAAGGAGAAGGAGTAGACATGGCACGGCACGCGCAGTCAGTTCACGAGGCATCTGCCCACTGGGAGGGCACGCTGACCGAGGGTACAGGTGAGGTGGTCAGCAGCTCGTCTGGCGCACTCAAGAATCTGCCGGTCTCATGGACGTCGCGCACGGGTGGTGACGCTTCCCAGACCACGCCCGAGGAGTTGTTGGCCGCGGCACACGCGTCGTGCTTCGCGATGGCGCTCTCCTACGAGCTACAGGGCAAGAACACACCGGCAGAAAGCCTGGATGTGACGGCGGCCGTCGGCTTTGACCCCAAGGTTGGCGGTGGCTTCGAAGTCAGCTTTTCGGAGTTGAGCGTGAAGGGGAAGGTCCCCGGGATCAGCGCCGAAGACTTCGCGACAGCGGTCCAGGCCGCGTCCGAGGGGTGCCCGCTCTCACAGGCGCTGAAGGGCAATGTCGAGATTGTCGCGACTGGCGAACTCGCCTAAGACACGATCAATGAACGGGCCGGGACCGCTTGTTCCCGGCCTGTTCACGCGTCTTCCGCCGCGGAGATCGGCTGGCACGAAGGGCAATACGAGGTACCCCGGCCGCCGACAGTCAGGCGGAGCAAGGGTCCCGAGCAGACAGGGCACCGGGCCTTGCCCCCTTTCCCGTAGACCCGGAGGTTCGCGCCATAGCCTCCGCTCTGCCCGTCTGCATCTTCGAATGACGAAAACGTCGTGCCCCGGCGCGCCAGCGCAGCGCGTAGAACACTGCGGATTGCCCGGACCAGTCTCGTCAGCTCATCAAGCCCGAGCGTGTTGGCGGACCGTTCCGGGTGTATTCCCGCGGAGAAGAGCGCCTCGTCGACGTAGATGTTACCGAGGCCACCGATCAAACCCTGATCGAGCAGGACCGCCTTGATCTTGCCAGTGCGCCTGGTCAGCCGCCCCAGCAGCCACTCGGGTGTGAACTCATCGTCGAGTGGTTCAATACCGATGCGGGCATCGAGGCTGGCGGCATCGTCCGGATGCAGGTGCAGGACACGCCCGAACTTGCGTTGATCAGAGAAGCGCAGGTCGCGTTCGTTGTCCAGTTCAATCGCCAGACGCTGATGCCGTAGATCCGCAAGCCGGGTCGGGACCAGCGAGAGCTTGCCGGTCATCCGCAGATGGATCATGATCGACGTGTCGTCATCGAGATCAAAGAACAGGTATTTGCCTCGGCGGCGAATGTCCTGGAACCGTCTCCCGTGCACACGAGCGCGCACGGTTTCCGGACTCTCCGAGCCGACGACACCCGGGAAATCCCCGACCCGGAGATCGACGATGTCCCGGCCAACGACCCGGTCCAGCAATGACTGCCTGACTGTCTCGACTTCGGGGAGTTCTGGCATACTCGCAGGCTGAGGCAAGGTGCTATCGCACCACGAACGGCCAGTGAGCGTACCACGCTGACGGAAAGGACCCTACAGGGCCTGCCCATGACTGAGGACTGCATTTTCTGTCGTATCGCGCGCGGTGAACTGGGAACGTCGTTCGTCGCCGAGAGCGAGCACAATGTCGCGTTCCGGGATCTCGCGCCGCAGGCCCCGACGCATGTGCTGGTGGTGCCGCGAAAACACCTGGCGGCGCTGCGGGACGCGGTCCCGCAGCACGAAGG
>JALYWD010000427.1 GCA_030852885.1 Chloroflexota bacterium
GTAGAGGTTGAGGAAGAACCACATCGTCACCCATGCCGCACCGAGAAGGAGTTGCGCGAGGTTGGCGGCTCCGAGCTGGGGAGCGCGCAGAAGTGCGAGGCGCAGCAAGGGCTGCTGCGCTCGGGCCTGGATCATGAAGAAGGTCGCCAGCAGTGCGACGCCAAGGAGTGCCGTGCCGAGAGTCTCGAGCGTCAGCCATCCGAGCTCAGGTGCGCGGACGATTGCGAACACCAGCGCGGCGAGACCTGCCGTTGCGGTGAGTGCCCCGGCGAGTCCGATTCGTCCGGAAGCTGCCCGCCCGGTGCTCGGCAGTGCTCGCGCTGTGAGTGCGAGCACTGCGACGGCGATGGGGATGGTCACGTAGAAGACCCATGGCCAGGAGGCGTACTCCGTGAGCACGCCACCGAGGAAGACGCCAACCGTGCCGCCGATCGGGGCTGCCGCTCCGTAGACCGCGAATGCCTTGGGAAGGTCGGGGGTCCCACCGAACAGCATCATCAGGAGCGTCAGCGCCGCCGGCGCGATCAAGGCAGCGCCGCCGCCCTGAAGGACCCGTCCCGCGATTTCTAATCCCACTGAATTTGCGGCACCTGCGAGGACGGAGCCGACGATCAGCACCACCCATCCGATAGCGAAGATCTTCCGGGCGCCAAAGACGTCAGCGAGCCGTCCACCGAGCAGGAGTAGTCCGCCGAAGGCGATCACGTAGGCATTGAACACCCACGACAGCGACTGCGGCGTGAAGCCGAGGTCTCTCTGGATGTCGGGTAACGCGACGCCGATGATCGACGTGTCCATGATGACCACAAACTGGGCCGCGGCGATGAGGAGGAGTCCGAGCCAGCGCCGTGTGCGCGGCTGGGTGGTGGAGCTAGACATGATGTTCCTTTCATAGGTGGGGTACCCCCCGGGGGTACCATATATACCCCCCGGGGGTATATACTGTCAATGTTCGGCGGTTACGACAGAGAGCCAGTGCACGCATACCTCCCCGGGGTATGTTGTTCGTGAACAGTCGCCGACGGGAACAAGGAGCAGAGCTGTGAATGTGATCGTCGTCATTGGGGCCCTCGCCCTGACTGCCCTACTGGGCTGGTACTTCTTCGCGCCGCGCACGGCAAAGCGTGCCGCTGTCAGCGGAGACCTGCAGGAGCAGACCATCACTGTCCGCGGCGGGTACTCACCGAGCGTGGTCGAGGTGGTGCTGGGGGTGCGCACCCGCCTGGTGTTCGACCGGCAGGAAGCGGGCGACTGCTCCTCACGGGTCGTGATCCCGGAGTACAAAGTCAACGAAGGGCTCCCGGCTTACGCGAGCACAGCCATTGAATTCATGCCAGAGCAGCTCGGCGACTTTGGTTTCGCCTGTGGCATGAACATGTTGCACGGCACGGTGCGTGTGGTTGCAGCATCGAACGACGGCTCGTCCTCAACGACTGCCGTGCTGGAGGCGCCGACCATTGTTGACGAGCCCCGCACGCTGGACGAGCGCGAAGAGATCAGCGCGCAGCGCATTGAGTCGTCGGATGCGGATGCGGGTGACCGAGAGGCGGCCGAGCACGCGCAGGAGATCGCCGACCTGCGTCGCCGAGTCATCGTCGGCGCCGTGCTGACCCTGCCGGTGTTCCTGTCAGTGATGGCGCACGACTTGTTCGGTGCCATGTGGGTGCCCGAACTTTTGCTCGCTCCGTGGTTCCAGTTTCTCCTCGTCACTCCCGTGATGATCTACACCGGATGGCCCATCCACCGCACGGGTTGGCTCGCCCTCACTCACCGCGCGGCGGAGATGAACTCGCTGATCACGCTCGGCACGATCGCCGCGTACGGCTTCAGTGTTGTGGCGACGTTCCTCCCGTGGGTGCTGCCCACGGACGCACGTGGGGTCTACTACGAGGCAGTCGGCGTCATCCTGACCCTGATCCTCCTCGGTCGCATGCTCGAGGCGAAAGCCAAGGCCGGCACAGGCGCTGCGATCCGAACCCTCATCGGGCTGCAGCCGCGCACGGCCCGCGTGGTTCGCGACGGTGGGGAGACCGAGATCCCGGTCGGGGACGTCGTGGTCGGCGACATCCTGGTGATCCGGCCGGGCGAGAAGCTCCCAGTGGACGGGCAGGTCACCGAAGGCACCTCGGCCGTCGATGAGGCCATGATCACGGGCGAGCCGATCCCTGTCACCAAGACCGCCGGCGACACGGTGATCGGCGCGACGATCAATCAGACCGGATCCTTCCGCTACACGGCCACCAAAGTCGGCGCCGACACGATGCTCGCCCAGATC
>JALYWD010000728.1 GCA_030852885.1 Chloroflexota bacterium
CGGGCCCGCGTACGCCAATGAGCAACCTCTCCCGCACCACGCTCCGCATCGCGCACCTGGCGGACACACACCTGGGGTACTCCGGCTACGGCAAGAGTGACCCGGAAACGGGTCGTAACCAGCGCGCTGTGGACTTCGAGAGCGCCTTTGCCCACGTCATCGACGACATCCTGAGCCGGGAGGTGGACCTGGTCATCCACGCCGGGGATGTCTTTCACCACACGCGTCCCTCCTGGCACACGCTGGCGCTCTTCGTGCAGCAGATGCGCCGCCTGGAGCTTGCCGGCATCCCGGCGGTGGTGATTGCGGGCAACCACGACACGCCGCGCCTGCGCACCAGCGGCTCCCTGTATTCCGTCATGGAACTTTCCCTGCCGCGCGTGCGGTTCATGACCGGTTACATGACGGATGAACAGGACTACCCTGACCTCGACCTGGTCGTGCACGGCGTCCCGCACGGATCGCTGATTAACCCGGACCCGCCGCTGATCCTACCCAAAAGTGACGTGCGCAACATCGTCGTCACGCACGGCGTGGCGGCGGGCGCGAAGATGGTGGGCTCCCGGGAGCAGGGGGAGACCGAGCTGCGTGGCAACATGTTTGATGAGGATATCGACTACGTCGCCATGGGCCATATCCACCTGCGGCAGACCATCAGCCTGAACAAGGTCTACAGTGGCTCGACGGAACGCACGTCGTGGGGCGACCAGGGCGCCACACCGGGCTACGCCCTGGTTACGCTCGGTGCTCCCGGCGATCTGGCGCAGGTGGAGTACATCGACACCCCCGCGCGCCCGATGGAGACGCTGCCGGCCATTGACGGCGCGGACCGCACCGCGCGGGACCTGGCGGACATGATCCTGGACCGCGCCGGCGCGCTGGGCAAACCGGATGCCATGGTGCGAGTAGAACTGCGCAGCACACCGCGCCCGCTCTTTCGCGAGACTGACGCCATCGTGCGGCGGGAGACGGGGGACAACGCCTGGCTGATCCGCTTGACTGTCCCGGGCGAAGCGCTGGATCCGCTCGGCCGCGAAGGACCATCGACGATGGCGGACCTCAACCCGCTGACGCTCTTCGGCACCTTTGTGGAGGAGCGGCGCGCGGCGGGAGAGTATGAGCCAGCCTTCGCGGAGGCGTTTGGTGTGCACGGCAAGATGGTTCTGGAACGCGCCATCAGGAATCTTGAGGACGCAACGGCGAACGAGGCCGCCGGATGATCATCTGCTCGCTCGAAATCGACAACTACAAGCAGTACGCCGGCCACCACCTGATCGACTTTCCCGAACAGGGAATTGTCTCCGTCACCGGACCGAACGGCGCGGGGAAGACCACGCTCTTCGAGGCGATCGAGTGGGCGCTGTACAACCCAAACGCCATTCCGCTCGCCACCATCCCACCGCACGACGGCGTGGGACACACCACGGTCCGGGTGACCCTGGAAGACCCCGTGGACGGGGTGCGCTACGTGGTGCAGCGTGAGTTGCGCCGCCGCACAACCCAGGCGGAGATCTACCGCGAGGACAACCCGAGCGAGCCGATCGTGCAAGGCACGAAGGACGTCACACGCTACGTGACGCGCCATCTCATCGGCCTGCCGCATGACGCCTTCGTCTCCACCTTCTTCACGCGGCAGAAGGAACTGCACTTCTTCGGGGACCGCAGCGAGACGAAGCGACGCACGGAAGTGGCACGGCTGCTCGGGCTGGAGGCTGTGCGCGCCGCGCAAACGCTCATTGGCGAGGAGCGCGCTGCCGCGCGCAGCGAGGCCGCGTCTCGCCGCACGGAGCACGAGAGCCGTGTGGGATCGCGCGACCTTCCCGCGGAGGAAGCCGTCGCGGCGAATGCCGTCGCGGCGGCTCGGGCACAGGAAGAAGCGGCCGAACAGGCCAGCCTGGTAGCCGAACAGGCCGCGCTTGCCGCCCGCCAGGAATTTGAGAGCTGGCGCGAATTGCAGTTGCAGGCGTCTGACCTGGAGCGCCAGATTACGGCGGTCAGCGGTCAGATGAGCGTGGCGGCTGCCGCGCGGGATGCCGCCAGCAAGGACCTGGAGCGGCTGGAACTGCGCGCCGCGGAGCGCATGGAGCATGCTGCCGTCGCCGGCCGCATCCCGGAGTTGGTCGCGGCCATGCAGGCTCATGAGCACGAGCGCGAACGCGCCCAACTCCTCGCGTCGATAGAGGAGCGGCGGAACGGTGCCTCCGCGCGAAGTGCCGGGATCGTGGCGCGTCTGTCGGCGCTGGTGCAGGAGCACCCTGCGGCAGCGTGTGACCCGCGTTGGGCCTGGAGCGGGGAGGACCAGGCGTCCCCCCTGGTGGCAACTGCGCGGCTGCAGGAGGTCGTCAAAGAGCGAGATCCCCGGGCCAGCCGGGCCCGTGTGGCGGCGCTCCAGGAAGTCATGCGACTCGGGGATCTCCAGGCCAGGGAAGAGGCCACGCTCGAGAAGTTCCGGCGCCTCCTGGTGCAACTGCAGGCGCAGCGAGCACAGATCATGGCCGATGGCGGGCCCGATGCCGCCGCCAGCGCGGCCCAGCAGGTCATCGATGCCGGCCGGGCCCAGGAGCGGGCCGCCCGGGAGGCCATTGCGGCGGCGCAGGTGGCGCGCAAGGAAGCGGAACGGGTCATTGCCGAGCTGGAGGCTCACGCTGGCGATGCCGCTTGCCCGGTCTGCGCGCGCGAGTTGGCTCCGGGCGCGGCCGAGCGCCTGATCGCGGAGCGGCGAGCGGACGTGGCTCACTTCGGCGCGGCCGAGAAGGCCGCGGCCCAGCAGGCCACCGCGGCCCTGCGCGCCATTGCGGCTGGCGAAGCTGCCCAGCAGCAGGCACGCACCCAACGCGAAGCCCTGGTGGAGACAGACAGCCGGCTACAGAACGGCGCGGAGAAGATCGAGGGGGCCGAAGCAAGCTTGCAGGAGACGTCTCACCAACGCACCAAGGCTGAGAAGGCGGCGCGGGCGACATATCCCGTCGCGCAAGACGACTTTGTCGCGGCCCAGGCGGCTGCCGAGCAGGAAGAGCGGCTGTCGTCCCTGGCGGGGCTGCTGGCGCAGTTCTCCCGGGATCTGGGTGAGGCGCGGGAGACATTTGACCGGGCGCAGGCCGAAGCGGCAGCGCTTGGAGACGTACGATACGACGCAACCGCGCACCGGCAAGCAAATGACGACCTCACCGCGGCTCGCAGGGCAGCCACGTTGATCGAGCGGATTGACGATGACCTTGCGCATCGCCCCGAGTACGAGCAGCGCCTGGCAGCGGCGGACGCTGAATTGGCGGCGTTGTCGGGGCAGCGGACTGACCTGCAGGGTGTACAGGCAGGGCTTGGCTTTGACATTGCCCGGCTCCAGGCGGCCCAGGCGCAGGAGCATGCGGCCCGCGCTGCCGAGCAGCAGGCGCGCGGCGAGCGCATCCAGGCGCGGCAGGCCGTCAGCGAGGCGGAATCGGCCCTGAAGCGGCTGCGTGACGAGCATGACCGGCTGACGGAACTGCTGGAACTGGCAGACCGCAAGACGCGCGAGGCGGACGAACTTTCTCGCATGTATGACGAGTTTGGCGAGTTCGACCGCTACGTAGCACGCCACGTTGGCCCCATGCTGGCGGAGACCACCGAGCGGCTGCTGGCCCAGGTCACGAATAGCAAATACAGCCAGGTGCGCTTTGACGAAAACTATGGCATTCACGTCTTCGATGGGGATGAGGATTTCCCGCTGAGCAGTTTTTCCGGTGGCGAGCGCGATGTCGTCGCGCTCTGTGCGCGCCTGGCGCTCTCGGAGATCGTCGGGTCCGCGGCTGCCCGCCCGCCGCGCTTCCTGGTGCTGGACGAGGTCTTCGCTTCGCTGGATGTGGAGCGCCGGGAGCAACTGCTGGAAACGCTGGGCGTCTTGGCCAACGGTGGCCACTTCCGGCAGATGTTCATCATCAGCCACGTTGAGGATGTGCAGCAATCACCGGTCATGAACGAGGCCTGGACCATCATTGAGCGTGACGGCTCCAGCCACG
>JALYWD010000729.1 GCA_030852885.1 Chloroflexota bacterium
CGATGACCCGTTCCGCTTCCTTGCGCGCCACCTGCGCCGCCGCAACGGCTTCCCGCGCGGCCCGCTCCTGGGCCCGGCCGGCATCGATGACCTGCTGGGCCGCGCGGGCGGCGGCATCCGGCCCGCCATCGGCCATGATCTGCGCCCGCTGCGCCTGCAGTTGCACCAGGAGACGCCGGAACTTCTCAAGCGTGGCCTCTTCCCTGGCCTGGAGGTCCCCGAGCCGCATGACTTCCTGGAGCGCCGACACCCGGGCCCGGCTGGCCCGCGGATCTCGCTCTGTGACGACCTCCTGCAGCCGCGCCGTCGCCGCCAGTGGGGACGCCTGGTCCTCCTGGCTCCAGGCCCAACGCGGGTCACGCGCTGCCGCAGGGTGCTCCTGCACTACCGCTGACAGACGCGCCACGATGCCGGCACTCCGCGTAGAGGCATTCCTCCGCCGCTCGTCTATGGATGCGAGGAGTTGGGCGCGCTCGCGCTCGTGCTCATGCGCCTGCATGGCCGCGACCAGTTCGGGGATGCGGCCGGCGACGGCAGCATGCTCCATGCGCTCCGCGGCGCGCAGCTCCAGTCGCTCCAGGTCCTTGCTGGCGGCATCCCGCGCGGCAGCCGCCACGCTCATCTGACCGCTGACCGCGGTCATCTGGCGTTCCAGGTCAGACGCCTGCAACTGCAATTCCCGCCAGCGCTCGAATTCCGCGCGGGCGGCCAGCGCGGCCTGTTCGGCTACCAGGCTGGCCTGTTCGGCCGCTTCTTCCAGTGCCCGCGCCGCCGCGACGGCATGTACCGCGACCGCTTCCTCAGCAGGAAGATCGCGCGATCCCACCCGGCTCTCGTGCTCCGCGCGGCGAGACGCAGCCTCACTGCGCGCAGAGGCGCGCTCCTCGCCAATGAGCGTTTGCGCGTCGCGCACGGCCTCCAGCCCGAGCAGCCGCGCCACTTCCGTACGTCGCTTCGTCTCGCTGCGGTCGCCGAAGAAGTGCAATTCCTTCTGCCGCGTAAAGAACGTGGAGACGAAGGCGTCATGCGGCAGGCCGATGAGGTGGCGCGTCACATAGCGCGTGACGTCCTTCGTGCCCTGTACGATCGGCTCGCTCGGATTGTCCTCGCGGTAGATTTCCGCCTGGGTCGTGCGGCGGCGCAACTCACGCTGCACCACGTAGCGCACGCCATCCACCGGGTCTTCCAACGTCACCCGGACGGTCGTGTGGCCAACGCCTTCGTGCGGTGGGATGGTGACGAGCGGGATGGCCTTCGGGTTGTAGAGCGCCCACTCGATGGCCTCGAAGAGCGTGGTCTTCCCAGCGCCGTTCGGCCCGGTGACGGAGACAATGCCCTGTTCCGGAAAGTCGATCAGGTGCTTCCCGGCGTACTGCTTGTAGTTGTCGATTTCGAGCGAGCAGATGATCATCCGGCGGCCTCGTTCGCCGTTGCGTCTTCAAGATTCCTGATTGCGCGCTCCAGAACCGCTTTGCCGTGCGCGCCGAACGCCTCCGCGAAGACAGGCTCGTACTCTCCCGCCGCGCGCCGCTCCTCCACGAATGTGCCAAAGAGCGTCAGCGGGTTGAGATCCGCCATGGTCGATGGTCCCTCGCGGCCGAGCGGATCCAGCGCTTCGCCCGGGACTGTCAGGCGGATCAGCCAGGCGTTGTCGCCGGTTTCCCGCCGCACGATGGCGTCGGTCTCGCGAAAGAGCGGGCGCGGTGTGCTGCGTAGTTCTACCCGCACCATGGCGTCTGGTTTGCCCAGGGCGCCGGCACGGTCCAGGATCATGTCCGCCAGGTCACGCGCGGTGCGGTCTGCGCCGTCGATGGCCGGCAACGTCTCCATCGGGCGCGCGGGGGTGTCGATGTACTCCACCTGAGCCAGATCGCCCGGTGCCCCGAGCGAAACCAGCGCGTAGCCCGGGGTGGCGCCCTGGTCTCCCCAGGAGGTGCGCTCGGTCGAGCCGCTGTAGACCTTGTTCAGGCCGATGGTCTGCCGCAGGTGAATATGGCCCATGGCGACGTAATCAACATCTTCATCAAACATGTTGCCGCGCAGCTCGGTCTCCCCCTGCTCGCGGGAGCCCGCCATCTTTGCGCCTACCGCCACGCCGTGCGTGACCACGATGTTGCGCTGGCCGTGTACTGGCAAGATGAGGGGAGGGTCCGGGTTGATCAGCGACCCGTGGGGGACGCCGTGCACCACCATATCGAACTCGGGATAGGGTTGCTCCTCAGTTGCGTAGCCAGTCATGAACCGCACGCGCGGCAGGGAAAGCTCCATGACGGAGTACAGGGAGCCACTGGTGCGCAGGCGCGGCGTGTCGTGGTTGCCCGCAATCACCACCGCCGGGATGCCGGCAAGCTCCAGGCGGCGCATCTGCTGCACGAAGAGCGCCAGCGTGTGCCAGGACGGGCGCGTGTGGTGAAAGACATCCCCGGCGTGGATGACCAGGTCCACCTCCCGGGTCAGGATGTCGTCGATGACGTGGGCAAAGGCGCTCTCGAAGTCCACGGCGCGCTGGTTACGACCCGTTTCCGGGTCACTCTTGCCGTAGCCGGAGTACCCCAGGTGTGTGTCCGCCAGGTGCGCGATGCGGAGCGTGGTGCGGGAGAGGTTGCTCATTGGCGTACGCGGGCCCG
>JALYWD010000433.1 GCA_030852885.1 Chloroflexota bacterium
CTGCGTGGCGTGATCGCGCAGGAGAACGGAGAGACGCTCTTCGTGACAGGGGATGGAGTCGTGCGGATGCCGCTCGGCAGGCGTGACCTTGCGGCGGGTACCGCCGTTGAACTGGGCCTGCGCCCCCGCGATCTTGCGCTGGGTGAGACGCCGGGCATGGCCACACTGCGCGGGCAGGTCTATGTAGTGGAGCCGCTGGGGCGGCAGCGCGAGGTGACGGTGCAGCTCGGGGAGCAACGCGTGGCCCTGGTGACGCCGCACGAGGATGTGGCGGTGGACAGCCTGGTCACTATCTCTGCGCCGCACGACCGGCTGCTGTTGTTCAACGCCGCGTCGGGCGTGCGGATTTCTGCCGTCGGCGACCTGGAACCAGGTGTCGCGGCTGCTGGGGCTACGGCGCATGGCTGACCGGCAGCGACCCGTGGAAGACCTGGTTCTGCAACGGCTGACCAAGACCTTTCTCCAGCGTGGCAAGGCGCCCGTGCAGGCCGTCAACGAGATCGATCTCACCGTTGGCGATGGCGAGTTGCTGGGTCTGCTGGGGCCGTCCGGCTGCGGCAAATCGACCACGCTGCGCATGGTCGCTGGCCTGGAGGAGCCGACCAGCGGCGATATCCGCATTGGCGGTCGCTCGGTGGTGGGGTTGCCGGCGCACACGCGAAATGTGGCGGTGGCATTCGAGAACTACGCGCTCTTCCCGCCGCTGACCGTCGAGGAGAACATCACCTTCGGGATGCGGGCGCGCGGCGAGGCGAACGCCCGCCAGCGCGCGCACGACGTCGCCGAGCGGCTGGGCATCGATCATCTGCTCGATCGCAAGCCGGGCGGTCTGTCCAGCGGCCAGAAGCAGCGGGTGAGCCTGGCGCGCGCCATTGTGCGCACACCCTCGGTGCTGCTGCTGGATGAGCCGCTATCTCACCTCGATGCCGCCGAGCGGGACGCGACCCGGCGTGAGCTGAAGCGCCTGCAGCGGGAGACCGGCTTCACCACCGTGCTGGTGACGCACGACCAGCACGAAGCGCTTTCCCTGGCGGACCGCATCGCGGTCATGAACGATGGCACGTTCCAGCAGGTGGGCACCGCCGACGATGTTTACGACCGCCCGGCCAACCTCTTCGTCGCCGATTTCGTGGGCGAGCCGCGCATGAACCTGCTGCCCGGGCGTTTGCGCGTCGAGGCCGGTGGCCTGGCGGCCGCGCTGGGACCGCATGCCGCCGTGGCGCTGGGACGCGCCGAGGGGTCCGGGCTGGACGGGCGGGAGATCATGCTGGGTATCCGGCCGCAGGATATCCAGGTGGAACCGGGCGGGACAGCCGGGACACTGCCGGCCACGGTCTTTGCCTTCGAGCCGCTGCAGGAGCTTGGCCGTCTGACCCTCAACCTGGCGGGAACAGACCAGCGTATCGTGGTGGAGACGCATCATGATATGGTGGCGGTTCCGGGGGATGCAGTCGGGCTGCGGTTCGACCTGGCGAGAACCCATCTGTTTGACACCGCGACGGGAGAACGATTGCCATGGGAGAGCGCTCCAGCGCCGATGACGAGGTAGCGGTTGCGGATGCGGCCGCGCAGCCGCGCGTGCGCACGTTGCTGGCGGGAGATATGTTTGTGCGCAACGATCTCCTGCGCGCCGCGCTGGTCGAGAACCTGGGGGACCAGCTCGAGTTCTCCGAAATTTCCTTCGAGTGGCCGGGCGACCCGTTCGGGCCGGTGGCGGAGGTCAAGGAAGCGGCTGGCACCGAGGAGCAACTGATCGCCGCGCTGGCCGGGCAGGAGATCATCGTCACGGAGATGGCGGCTCTGACCCGGCACGTCATCAAGAACGCGCCCGATCTGCGCCTGATCGTGGTCTGCCGGGGCGGCCCGGTGAACGTGAACCTGGACGCCGCGACGGAGCAGGGTATTCCCGTCTGCTACTCCCCGGCCCGCAATGCCGCCGCCACCGCCGAGTACACCATCGGCCTGCTGCTCTCCACGATGCGTCACATCTCCGAAGGCCACCGCGACCTGCTGAACGGCACGTGGCGCGGTGATCTCTATGCGTACGATGTGGCAGGCATCGAGATCGAGGGCAAGACCGCCGGGCTGATCGGCTTCGGGGCGGTCGGGAGCCGGGTGGCGAAAGTGTTGCGCGCGTTTGGCGCGGAGGTGCTGGTGGCGGACCCCTACGTAGCTGCCGAGGCCGTGGAGGAAGCGGGCGCGACGCTGCTGCCGATGGATGAGGTGCTGGCGCGCGCCGAGATCCTCAGCCTGCACGCGCGCCTGACGCCGGAGACGCACCACCTGATCGACGCCGACGCCATTGCCGCGCTGCCCGATGGCGCGGTGCTCATCAACGCGGCGCGCGGCGGCCTGCTCGACACCGGGGCGCTGTGTGATGCGCTGGCGAGCGGCAAGCTGCGCGCCGCCGCCCTCGATGTCTACGATCCCGAGCCACCTGCGCCCGATTCCTGCCTGTTCAGCGCGCCGAACCTGGTCCTCTCGCCGCACCTGGCCGGGGCCAGCCGCGAAACAGCCGAACGGG
The DNA here is from genome assembly GCA_030852885.1 of Chloroflexota bacterium. Taxonomy (GTDB): domain Bacteria; phylum Chloroflexota; class Chloroflexia; order Thermomicrobiales; family UBA6265; genus JACCXM01. The sequence goes on from JALYWD010000433.1 coordinate 2,525, forward strand.
CCTGCCGCATCGCCGCGGACGAGGTGGCGCGCTATGTGCGCGGCGAGCCGCTGGCCCACGTCGCCAACCCCGCGGCCATCGCGGGCGAGTAGGCGCTGGTGATCATCGGGGTTGATGCCGGGACATCGGTCGTCAAGGCGGTCGCCTTCGGGGACGATGGAGACGTGCTGCGCGTGGCCGCGCGGCCCACGCGCACACTGACCCCCGCGCCGGGCCATGCCGAGCAGGACCTGGAAGAGGTGATAGCCGCCGTTGGCGAGGTGGTGCGGGAGGTCAGCGCGGGCGAAGCGCCGCTGCTGGTGGGCATCACCGCGCAGGGAGATGGCCTCTGGCTGCTCGATGCGGAGGGCTGGGCCGTCCGCCCCCCGATCCTGTGGTCCGATGCCCGTGCCGCCGGAGTGCTGGCAGCCTGGCTGCGGAGTGGCGTGGCCGATCAGGGGTTCCGCTACTGCGGCAGCGTGCTCTTCCCGGG
>JALYWD010000468.1 GCA_030852885.1 Chloroflexota bacterium
CCTGAGCAGGCGCACGGCCGTACGAAAGGCGACGTGGTGGGTCTCTACATCAGCGAGGTCAAGACCGGCCCCATGCAGCCGATGGCGGTGGCGACGGCCCTGCCGGGGCGCGGGCTCCAGGGGGATCGGTACGCGGCCAAGGCTGGCACGTTCACGCCCCGCTCCGAGAAGTTGCGTGGCTACGACCTGACGCTGATCGAGTCTGAGGTCCTGGAGCAGGTGACCTTCCCTGATGGCTCTCACCTCACCGCATCCGAAGTCCGGCGCAATGTGGTCACGCGTGGCATCGATCTCAACGCGCTGGTTGGCCAGGAGTTCACCATCGGGCCGGTGCGTGCCGTCGGGCAGCGGCTGTGTGAGCCCTGTGTGCATCTGCAGCGCCTGAGCCGGCCCGGTATCGTCGCTGTCCTCGCCCACCGGGGTGGGCTGCGCGCCGATATCCTGACGGATGGCGAGATTCGCCTGGGGGATACGATCGAGGCGGTGACTTCGCCGGCATCCGCAGCGGCCATGTAGGGGATCTCGTTCACGCCATGCCGCGCGGCAGGATTGCTGTTCGCCGGTGAGAAGGTGCGGTGCTGGGCCGCGCCTGCTGCCTCACCGATGGTCGGTTCCGGGTTGCTTCCTGGCGCTTCCCCGCGCTCAGGAAGCCGGCATCTCAGTCAATCACCTGGCCGCGACATCGCTCACCGGCACGATCCTGTGGCGTGTGGCCATGGTCACCAGGTCCGGCAGCAAGCCGGCGTGCATCTGTCTACTCCGCAAGAAGCTCCTGCAACCAGGCGGCGTACGCTGGCTGGTCGATCGTCGCAATGGCGTTGGTGCTCTCACCGGGATCCGCGTAGTACTGCGGCGCCTTGCCTTGTGCTTCGACGTAGACCCACCCCGGCCCCTTGATGCCGGCAAAGGGGGTACGTGGCTCGCCAGATGATTGTCCCTGAAAACCCTGGATCAACACCCCATCCCGCGTCCAGGCATCTTGCAGCGGCTTGCCCTGCATGGGCCACCAGGCCGTTGCACCTGTGGCGCGCAGCAGGGTGGGGCATACATCCGTGTTACTGACCATGCGGTTGTCGGCGCCGTCAGGAATGCCGGGCAGCCTGGCCAACAAGGGACAGCGTGCCGCCTGGTCCCACCAGATCGCCTTGCCGTCGGTGCCGTGTTCCCCCAGGAGAAAGCCGTTGTCGGACATGAACAGGATGACCGCGGAATGCCAGCGCTCGCCCATCGTGTCCGCCGCGGCGGCAATCGCGTCATCGACCGACAGGAGACAGCGCTTCCGCTCGCGGTCGTCCTGATTGCGCGTGCCCCCGAGCTTCTTCTTTTCGTAGCGCCTGGCCGGTGTGTGCGGTTCATGGGGAGCGTGGTGAGAAACGAGCAGGAACAGCGGCTTGTCGGACGGAGCCGAGAGGATTGCCTCACGTGCGCGTGAGCTCTCCGCTGAGGTGGCGTACTTGCCGCCGACCTTGTAGGTGTCGCCATCCATCGTTATGGCGCGCCAGTCGCTCCACCCGGGCGGTAGCCGCTTCCCGTTGTATTCGTTGATGTATTTGCCAACATAGCTGGTGTGGTAGCCAGCCGCCTGGACCGCCGGCGCAAGCGAATCCGCCTCACGCGACTGGAAACGTTGGTCGGCATCCCCATTGGACGTGACACCATGCGTCCGCGCGCCCTGGCCGGTCAAGAGGGTCGCGCGACTTGCCGCGCAGACCGCGACATCGAAACAGAAGTTGGGAAACCAGGCGCCGCCAATCCGGGCTTGCGCCTGCTGGAGGATCGGCCAATCGTCCGTCCGCATATCGTCGGTCAGGAAGACCAGCACGTCCGGCTGACTCGCCGTTGATGTCCGCGTCAGCACTGCTCGATCATGCTTGCGCCGCTTGTGGCGCTTGTGGCGCTTTCGCCTGGCTTCAGTGGGCATTGCGTAGGTGGCAACGCTCACGCCAGCGGCAAGCGCTGTCCGGCGCGACACACGAGTCCCGAGATCAGTCACGGTCTTCTTGCCCCTTCTCCACCCCAATGTTTGCGTTCAGCGTAGATGGAGCACTCCCAGGCAGCAAGTGGCACATCGAAAAGGTTCTTGTCACGATCACTTCTGGTTTCTGACGACTGTGAAACGGTCGAGAAGGAACTCGAGGACCCCGACGCACCGTTTACAGACCCTAACATTTCCCGCTGCCTTACCGGTGGTCGGCTCCAATGGCCGCAACATCCCCCACCGGCAGCAACCCCAGCCGCGTGGCCATGGTCACCAGCTCCGGCAGCGAGTCGGCGTGCATCTTGCGCATCACCTGGCCCCGGTGCGCCTTTACGGTGATCTCGCTGATCCCCAGCGTCTGCCCGATCTGCTTGTTCAGCAGCCCGGAGATGACCAGGGCCATCACCTCGCGCTCGCGCGGGGTGAGGGAGGCGTAGGTGTCACGCAGGGCGCGCAGGGCCGCGTCGTGATGCAGGGCGGCGCGGCTGTGGTCGAGCGCGCCGCGCATGGCCGTCAGCAGCTCCTCGGTGTTGAACGGCTTGGTCAGGAATTCGACCGCGCCGGCCTTCATGGCGCGCACGCTCATCGGCACATCGCCATAGCCGGTGATGAAGATGATCGGCATGGCGGTGCGGCCAGCGAGGTGCTGCTGTAGATCGAGCCCGCTGATGCCCGGCAGGCTGACATCGAGCACGAGGCAGCTCGGAACCTCAGCCGGGGAGCGCGCCAGGAACTCCTGGGCGGAGGCCAGCAGCACCGGCCGCCAGCCCGCGTGCTGGATCAGCAGTTCCAGCGATTCGCGCACCGAGAGATCATCATCAACAACGTAGACGATCGGCGTCTGGTCAGACATGGCGCGGACCTTGAGCGAACGCGAGGTGGCCGCCAGATGCCGAGTATACGTGGCGTGCGCCACACATCCTGAAGCGATCACGGTTGCTCATCCTTCGTGCGCAGCGCGGCGTTGAGCGCGTCCAGCAGGGCGGCCTCGCTGAAGGGCTTGGCCAGGCACTCGACCGCGCCCTGCGCGAGCAGGCGAGCGCGGGTGTCGCGGTCGCCGTGGGCGGTGATGAAGACAATCGGCAGCTGCTGCTTGCGGGCAACCAGTTCCTGTTGCAACTCTGGGCCAGTCATGCCCGGCATCGCCACGTCGAGTAGCAGGCAGCGCGTCTGGGGCAGGAGATCCGAGGCCAGGAACGCCTCGGCGGACGCAAAACCCTCCGCCGCAAAGCCGTGAAGGCGCAACAAATCTGGCAGGGACTCGCGGACCGATTCGTCGTCATCAACAACAGAGACTAATGGTGGAGTACGCATCATGATGTCCCTGACACGGGCCCCTCGTCCATGAGTACCTCAGCCGTGCTGGGCAAAGCAAACGCAAATGTGGAGCCGGGGCCGTCGGCATTGGGCGCCGCCCAGAGCCGGCCCTGGTGCCGCTCGATGATCGAGCGGCTGACAAACAGGCCGATGCCCATGCCACCCTCCTTCGTCGTGTAGAACGCGCCGAACAGCCTGGCCATGGTCTCCGGGTCGAAGCCCACGCCGG
>JALYWD010000475.1 GCA_030852885.1 Chloroflexota bacterium
AGTTCCGAGGTGCGCTTTCAAGTACTTGTTAGCGGTGAATCGACGTTTCACCTCGTTGCGTTCCGGCCGCAGCACGCGCGCGATGAGCCGTGGGTGGCGCGCGTCATCAAGCCAGCAGAGTACGCCAGCGAGCACCGCGGCGTTGCACGGCCCGAGGACGTACCCGGCGCTGGCGGCAACCTGGTCACGCGCCCCGAGGTGGGCGAAACCGCGGAAGAGGCGCTCGGGGCACTGTCCGCGAAGCTCCTCAAGGCACAACCTCGCGCATGGGAAACAGCCGTCGCTGACCGGCGGACCGCCTGATGCGGACTATGCGTCAAGAATCCCAATAGGCCGCAAGGCGACGCGCAGAGTCGAAGCGCGTCCTCTGACGGACCAATCACTTCAGCGTCCAGTATTCTCGTGAGAGCGAATGAATAGAGAAAGCAAACCCCGGGCTTATACGCCTTTTTGCAAAGGCTAGAGGACGCCCGGGGATACACGCTGAGAATTCACCGCCACTTTACCCAGGGTCGATGCAGGAAACATTGCATGGGGCCGATTTACCTTCATTCGCCACATGTTCGCATTGAATATATACTGCGCGTGCTGTTGAAAACCTGCACGACGCTTGGACGAGGAGGCCCTCTTGGCGCGCGACGACGAGTATGCCCCGGCCCGGCTTGCATCCGACACACCCACTCCCTGGGTGGAGCCTGAGCCGCCGGCGATCCAGGTGCATATCGAGGCTTCTCCAGCTGCCGTGCCGGCTCCGCTCCCTCCGCCGCAGCCGGGTGCAGTGGTCCATCACCACTATCAGGCGCAGCCGCAACCACCAGTCACGATCAATAATCACTTTCAGCCGGCCGCGCCCATGATGCTGGTTCCACCCTCGGGGCCGTCTTTCATCGTGCGAGCGCTCTGGTTTATCTTTATTGGGTGGTGGCTCTCGGCTGCCGTCATTGTGCTGGGCTATGTGCTCTTCGTGACGGTTCTCGGGATACCAGCGGCGTTCGCGCTCTTCAACCGGATTCCGCAAGCGCTCACCCTGCGCCCACGGACTACCCAACTCCAGGCGTTGTACCAGAACGGCATTATGGTGGTGCAGGCCGTCAATATTCAGCAACGCCCGTGGTACTGGCGAGCACTCTACTTCCTGCTGATCGGTTGGTGGTTTGGGGCGATCTGGCTCTCTCTCGCGTGGCTCCTGTGCATTCCCATCATCACTCTTCCGCTCTCGATCATGATGTTTGACCGCACCGGCGGGATCATGACCTTGCAGCGGCATTGAGATGAATCCAGGGCGGGGTCACTCCCTCCCCGCGCGCAACCTCTCCCGCTGCCGCGCCGTCCCCGCCTCGTCCACCGCCAGCGCGTCTGTCAGCTCCGTCCCGGTGAACACCACTCCGTAGACATCCCGTGCCCGTTCGAAGGTGATGAACTGGCTGAGGACATCGTCCCGCACCCGTTCCACCTCGCGCTCCAGCGGGTCGCCGTAGCCACCGCCGCCGCTGAGCAGGTGCAGCAACAACTCGCCCGCCTGCACGTCGTGGTTGGCAATCGTCGGCAGGTCCTCGATTTCGCCGTTGGTGTGGATGACGTAGGGGAGGGAGGGCGCTGCGTCGCCGCCGCCGCGCACGCCGCGCGGCGGGAAGTGGCAGCCGTCGGTGACGTAGAAGGCGCGCATCTCGTCGTGCTTCGGGCCGTAGGCCACCCGGAAGCCGGGCGCGCCGCGCCGGCGGCCCGCGCCCTCGGAGTCCTCGCGGACCCGGATTTCGCTGACGCGGATAGGGTACTTCTGCTCGTCGATCTCGACGCTGTCGCGGAACATCAGTCCGTTGGTGACCGAGTTGCCGTAGGTCACCCAGCCGTCGATCTCCGGGCCAGCCGGGCCGCCCTGCGAGCCGAGGAATTTCTGGTTGACATAGGGATCGTTGTTGCGCCGCCAGTCCACACCGGAGACCACCGCGAAGCCGGGGCCGATGCCACAGGAGCCTTCCGCCAGGCCGTAGCCATCCCAGGCGTCGGCGAACGCCTTCTG
>JALYWD010000480.1 GCA_030852885.1 Chloroflexota bacterium
AGGTGCGCCATGCTACGATGCGTGGCCAGTGGGAAGGTGGGACGCGTGCAGGAGATAGGCCCCGGCATGGAGGAAAACGGCGTCGATACTGGCAGATGGAAATGGTGGGCGGCTCTCGTCGTCCTCGTCCTGGGCTTGATCGTCGTTGGCATCATCTATGGCCTGTATCAGCTTGGTGGCGTGGACCAGGCGCCGCTGGAGCGGCTGCGCGATATCGCCATCATCTTCCTGATCTTCCAGTTGCTGCTGGTCACCATCGCGCTGGCCGGCATTGTTGGCGGGCTGATCTTCCTGATCGTGGTCCTCAAGGACCAGTTGATCCCGATCCTCTCGGAATTCCTGGAAACGGCCAAGCGCCTGCGCGGCACCACGGAGTTCATGACCGAGGAGGCGGTGAAACCGATGATCCGCACCGCCGGCCAGGCAGCCAAGTTCCGCGCCATGTGGAAAGCGGCGACCAGCAGGGAGTAGTTGGTCAGCACACCGCTCCGTTCCCGAAAAAGCGCGGCAACGCCCCGGCGCGAGAGCGCCGGGGCGTTTGTGCGACCTGTCTGAGAGACGTCGCCGCTACCCTTCGGGGTTGGTCTCGCAGACGCCATCCCCGTTGCAGTAGTTGTCCCCACAGCAGTCGCACTCGGTGCACTTGCCACCCGGCGGCACACAGCACCAGGCGTCTACGCCCTCGACGGTGCTGCTGCAGGAGTGACGCGTGGTGGGGCTATCGCACCGCAGCCCGGAGTCGCAGGTGGATTTGCCCGGGGTGCAGATGTCGCGCAGCTCCAGTGGCGTGCCGCCGCCACCCTTGTTGCCCTTGTTACCCTTCTTGCCTTTCTTGCCCTTGCCGTGCTTGCGCCGGCGGCGCGCGTCCGTCTCCGGGGCCGCGGCCTGCAGGCCTCCTGCGAAGAGAGCGGAGAGGCCGAGCGCCCGGAGCGCGCGGCGGCGTGAACCGGGCGCTGTCAGGCGGCCAACCAGACTATCGAAGCGTGAGCCATCCATCGTCTTTCTCCTTCGGGAGGGAGCCAGCCACCCTGGTCCGCCTTCCGCTATGTCCCTGCTCAGCCGTCACCGAGCATGGGATCAGATTGGGCTTCGGGTGGTCGGCACACATCCGTAGAAATACGCATTTCTTGCTGAGGGCGGGAGAGCCGCGGCCGGAACCGCGGGGCAGGTACGCTGTCGAGGCATTGATCGTCTCCCGTGCAGGCAGAGGGTGGCCTTCTTCTGGTACTTGTGGTGCTTGCCGGAGGCGGCGTGGTCGACCACCGCCGCAGCCAGAGCCCCGGCCACGCCGCCGGCGAATGCTCGCCGCCCACGGTGCCCGGCGCGCGGGCGAGCGAGTCCAGCAAGGCCGGCAGCATCCATGCGGCCATCTCCATTTTTGGCTGAGCAGTGCGGTCAGCAGACCGGGATTCCGCTTCCCGGTCTGGCGCCGTGCGGTGGTCTCGGGTGTCCAAGGAGCCCCAGCCTTCCTCGGGCCACCGGCATGCCGTCATGCAGACCGCGGCTACGCACCGCGGCCTGCACTGGCGAGGACCGGTGTTCTCCAGTACAGATCGAGAAGCACCCAGGCGCAATTGCGCAGGGGTGCTGCGTCTCGGGGCGCTAGCCGATGATGGGGTTGGATTCGGCCGCGATGCGGTTGAAGACGTCTGTGGCCCAGCCTGCCGTCTTCGTGGCGAAAGTCCCGTTAGTGGTCATGTTCATCTTGGAGCAGTTCGGGTCGCCGAACTCATTGCCCGGGCCCCACTCCCAGGCGTACCAGCCGAAGCCATGCTGGCTGGCCTTGGTCATGATGCTGATGTAATCGCACTCGCCGCCTGGCGCCACGCAGATGCTGTCATTTCCGTTAAATGCGCCCCATTGAGAGAACTCGCCGATGATCAGCGCAATGTTGGCGGTAAACGCGGCGTCGAACTGGTTCTCGATGAAGATGGGAGAGGCCCCATCGCTGATGCCCCAGTAGGGGTGGACCGAGAAGATGAGGTTGGAATCGACATCCAGCAGACTTCCTGCTCCATCCACGATCACCCCGAGATTCTTGCCGAAGTCTGGCGCGTCAATCACCAGCGGGGTGCGAATGCCGGCGGCGCGCATCTTCTTGATGACTGGCGTGTAAGCAGCAACCCACTGGTTGGCGGTAACGGTGTCGTCGCCGCTCTCATTGGCAATGTTCACGAGCAGGTTTCCGCCAGCGTTGAAGATGACCTGCAGCACGTCGTTCCTGGTCCAGTAGTTGGCCAATTGCGGCAGCTTGGAGAGGTCCCCAGTTGCGTCATGCAACTCGATCATCGGCAGCATCTTGTTGGCCTGGCAGTTGGCAATCAGCGCGGCCAGGTCGTTGACATTCGTCGCGCCATTGTCATCTTCGATGGCCCAGACGATGCGCACCGTGTTGGACTTGGAGAGGGCAATCTGCGGGAAGTAGGTGTTGCCCCGCGGATCGTCGTCATCGAAGACGGACATCTTGTTGACGCCGCGCAGGGCAACTGGATCACCGCCGGTGTCCAGAATGCTGCGCCCACTCACCGTGAAGACGGGGCCGTTGTATGGCGTGGGGCCACCGCCACCGCCGCACTTCCCGGCCTTCCGCTTCTTCTTCGAGCACTTCTTCTTCTTGTTCTTGTGCTTCTTCTTCTTCTTCTTGGCTTCGGCGTCATCCAGCAGGGCCAGCCCGGTCAGGCCCGCCACGCCGCTGGCCAGCCCGGAGAGGAGGCCGCGTCGTGAGGGTGCAAGCGCCGTGGTTCCCTGCGTGCTGAGTTTGCGAGCGAGGGCGTCGAGTGTTGTTGGTTCCATCGATGTGCTCCCGATCCTGGAACGCCTGCGAACGCGGTGCCGTTCGTGGGTTTCAGTCTGGGATCGGACCAGGATGAGTACATCCGTAAAAATACGTATTTTTGCTCTTCGCCCACCTACGCCCGGACATCCGGAGAGACTGCAATGGGGCTGGCCACTGGCCAGCCCCATACTCGCAATCGGTTGTCTGGTGACAGCTACCCCTGCAGGGCGGCCAGCGCCTCCAGCACCGGCTGGGCCTCTTCGGTGAGGGTGGCGGCCACTTCATCGAAGACCGGCTGCACTTCTTCGCGGTTGACCATGATCCGCTCCAGCCCCTTGCCGATGATCTGGTCACCGTTCGGGATGAAGACGCGCGCGGAGTCCTGCGGTTGGGTCAAGGGCAGTTGATCCACGGCCGTCTTGAAGTTCGGATTCTCCGAGAAGAACTGCTGCATCGTCTCGCTCTCGATGGCGGACTTGCGCACCGGCATGTAGCCCGTGTTCTGGCTCCAGAACTCCGTGCCCTCCGGCGAGGTGGCGAAGGCGATGTACTTGAACGCCGCCTCCTGCTTTTCGGCCGGGGAGCCCGCCAGGATGGACAGGCCAGCGCCGCCGGTGCAGCAGCCGAAGTTCTCCGCCTTGGGCAGGAATCCGGTGCCAATGCCGAACTTGTCACCCACGTCCGAGGTGATGCCGCGCAGGGAGCCGGTGGAGGCCATCAGCGAGGCAGTCAGGCCATTGACGAAGTCCGTCTCCGGGTCGGCGGGGGTGGTGGCCCAGCCGTCCACTACGGAGGAGCGGTAGAAGTTGCCGGCCTCCACCGCCTTTTCCTGGTTGATCATGATGTTGAACTCTGGGTCCGAGTAGGCGCCGCCGTACTGCCAGACCACCGGCTGGAAGAGCCACGCCACGTAGGAGGCGCTGTTCGGGTGGGCAA
>JALYWD010000482.1 GCA_030852885.1 Chloroflexota bacterium
CGGCCGCGAGTGAGATTTGGGCCAACTCATCGGTAACCGGGCAATTGCTGGCCCGACCGCCGCGGGCGGTGTTCGTGATCCAGTGGGGCGAATCGCGGTAGATGGCGCAGATCGTCTCGTCGCCGACGACGAAGGAGCGGATGTCCCGGCCCGGCTTGCGGACGTACTCCTGGATGTAGAACGCGCCGTGGTGGAAGGAGCCGAGCGTCACCTTGTGCTCCAGCAGCGCCTCGGCGGCATCACGGTCGTTGACGCGGGCCAGCAGCCGCCCCCACGAGCCTACCGCCGGCTTCATCACCACCGGGTAGCCGAGTTCCTCACAGGCGGCCAGCGCCGACTCCGGCGTGTAGGCCACCAGCGTGCGCGGGCCGGGGATGCCGTGCTTCTCCAGCGCGGCCGAGGTCAGAATCTTGTCGCCGCAGGTGTTGGCCACCTCGTAGGTGTTGACCGTGGGCACGCCCCAGTCGTTCAGCACCTTCAGGGTGTAGAGCGCACGCAGGTGATTGATGGCGCGCTCCAGCACCACGTCGCAGCGCAGCATGACGGGGTCGGGCCGCGAGAGATCGAGCACGAGCCCCCGGTCATCGAAGCGCACGATCTCGACGCCGCGTTCCTCCAGTTCCCCGATCAGCAGCTTCTCTTCCACGCGCACGCGCGACAGCAATACCCCAACGACCAGTTGCTCGCTCATTGCACTCCAACCATCGCGGTGCGCACCGCCTCATCCACAATTGCCCCGGCGATATCGACATCCGTCGTGGTTGCCAGGCCCTTGAACTCACCGCCGGTGTTGACCTCGATGATCTCGAGCCCGTTCGCGGTCTCGATCAGGTCAACGCCGGCTAGTCTCGCACCAACGGCCCGGCAGGCGCGCAGTGACAGCTCCTCGATTTCCGGGGTGATCGGGCAGGGGACCGACTGTGCGCCGCGTGCTGCGTTGGTAACCCAATGCTCGGCACTGCGGTACGACGCGGCGAGCACGTGGTCCCCCACGACGTAGGCGCGGATATCCCGCCCCGGTTTCTCGATGTACTCCTGCACGTAGAAGATGCCATGGTGGAACGAGCCCAGGTCGCGCTTCTGCTCCAGGATGGAGCGGGCCTGCTCCGGACCGTTCACTCGCGCCAGCAGGCGTCCCCAGGAGCCGGTGACCGGCTTCAGCACGGCGGGGTAGCCGACCATCTCGCACGCACGCAGGGCGGAACCGACATCAAAGGCGAGGATGGTGCGCGGCGTGGGCACCCCGGCCAGTTCCAGTGCCAGGCTGTTCTCCGCCTTGTCATCGCAGAGGCGCACAGCGTCCGCCGTGTTCAGCGTCGGCACGCCCCAGTGCTTGAGCACGTTCAGGATGTACCCGGAGCGCGAGTGCGCCACGCAGCGGTCCAGCAGCACATCGAACGGCAGGCCGTTCGCGGTGGCGTCCGGCGTGGCCAGGTCCATCACGATCTCGCGGTCGAAGACCGGCGCCACGTCCAGCCCGCGCTCCCGCGCCGCCGCCAGGATCGCCTTCTCCTCCGCCCGCACGTAGGAAACTAGCACGCCCAGGCGCACCTTCGGCGTGGTGTGCGGGATGCGCCCGTTCAGGCTCGTGGTGCTCACAGGGCTACCAGCACGTCGCGCAGCACCGCGATGGCGCGGCCATAGTCCGCGAGCACAATGCGCTCTTCCGGGGTGTGGTCCAGCGAGGCATCGCCCGGGCCGTAGGTCACCATCGGGCAGCCCCAGGCCGGGCCAACCACGGTCATGTCCGAGGTGCCCAGCTTCAGGGTGAAGCGGGGATCGCCGCCCTGCGCCCGGATGGCGCGCAGGAAGGGCGGCACCAGCGGCGTTGACTTCGGCGAGCGGAAGCCCTCCTGGATGCCGTTGATCTCGATCTCACCAACTCCAGCTAGCTCGTGCAGCGTCGCCTGCATGCGCGGAATATCGACGCCCGGGGGCAAGCGCAGGCCAATCGACATCACCGCCTCGTCCTCCAGCCCGGAGTTCGCGGCGTGCATCTCGCGCAGCGTCGGCGTGATCGACGTGTAGGTGGAGGATGCCGCACGCTCGGCATTGAGGGCGTCGATGTTCGCCACCAGCGCGTTCCAGAACGTGATTGCCTGCTCGCCGGAGGATTCCCCAGGTCCGGCGGTGTGTCGCGAGGGCTGCCGCAGGCGGTAGTGGAAGCCAAAGGTGCCCCGGTAGCCGAGGCAGACGGCGTCCCAGCCGCTGGGTTCGCCGATGACGCAGAAGTCGGGCGCATCCCACTTCGCGACGGCGTTCGCGCCAGGGGAACCCAACCGCTCCTCGCCAGTCGCGCCGACCACGGTCACGGTCGCGTTCAGGCGGTCTGCCGCCGCCGTGGCGGCGGCCACGAAGGTGCAGAGCGGCCCCTTGGCGTCGACCGCGCCACGCCCCCAGAGCACGCCATCCTCGATGCGCACCGGAATCTGCCCCGGCACGGTGTCGATATGCCCCAGCAGCACGACGCGCTTTGGCCCGGAGCCGATCTCGCCGACCGCACTCCCGGCCGCATCGATGCGGGTGCGGAAGCCGCGCCGCTCCATCTCCTGGCACAGCCACGTGACCGCCGGCCCTTCCTGATCGGAGAGGCTCTGGATGCCGACCAGCGTCTCCAGTAGTGCGACATCTTCACTCGCCGGCGCGCTGAGCACCTCAGGCGCTGACAACGACATCACCGCGGATCCTCTCCGGAGTAATTGAAATCCAGGCCGGCGCCGATTCCAGCATGACAGCCGGCGTGTCCTGGGACGCCTTGACGGCCTGTGCCTCCAGGCGCCGCTCCACCGCCTGCGCGATGAGGTGCGCCACATCTGGCCCGAACAGGGGCACCGCGTGGCGGAACTCCGGCACGGGCGTGACGTCCCAGACCAGGACATCGTCGCCGTGCACGCGGAGCGTGACGGAAATGAGGTCCGCGTTGAGGGCCAGCGCGGTCGCTTCGGCCAGGCGGCGCACCGTGCTGCTTGCGGCAGCGTCGTGCCCATTCTGGGCGGTCCACGCCACGCCATCGATCACCATGATGGAGACCAGTTCCCCGGCGAGCGGCGCGCCCGCCTGCACCAGGTTGAGCGACTGCCCGGTGCCACCGAGCACCGCGCGGTGCTCCAGGATCGCCTCCGCCGCGTCCTCGTCCCACAGCGTAATGCCAGAGGACTGCAGATCGAGCGGCAGCAACGTGGCCGGCAGGCCCAGGGCGCGCACGGCCTGCAGTGCGGCTTCCTCGGAGGTGCAGAGCGCGGTGCGTGGCCGGGGCAGGCCGGCGCGCTCCAGCACGGAGGCGACATCGAGCCTGTCCCCGGTCGCGGCCAGGCCCGCGCTCAGCGCGGGCACCCCCAGGGCGCGGCAGGCGGAGAGCACTGCCCGCGCGATCTGCCGGTTCGGGTGGCGATCGATCACGATCTGCGGCACCGGAAACGGGTTGCCGCATGGGGCAACCGGACTAGGCCCAACGGGGAGCGGCTCGTACGCAGGGGGGAAGAGCGCGGAAACGATGCCGGCTTCCGCCAGCGCCGCCATGAGCGCCTTTTCTTCAACCCGACCGCGTGCACAGAGCACGCCCACCGTTGCCATTTCCTGGTCCTTCCTGATCGTTTGCTACAGATGCCGGAGCGCTTCTGCGCCCCGGTACTACTCGCCCCAGTCTTCGCCTTCCTCAGGCGCCAGCCCCAGCGAAATGGGATCCGCGTTGAGCACTTCCAGTTCCACGCCGCAGTCCGGGCAGACCACGATCTCGCCCTGCTCCACGCCGCTCAACTCCCACTCGGCTCCGCACTCCGGGCACGTTGCGTTCATCGATCCGTTCCTCCCTGTTGTTCCAGTTCCATTGCGGCGGAACCCGTGCCCCGCCGCGCCCCTGTTCTTACTGGGATGGACCCAGCGTCAGTAACAGCATCGCTTTGTGCATGTGCAGGCGGTTGGCCGCCTGCTCGAAGATGATGGATTGCGGGCCGTCCGCCACCGCCGCTTCCACTTCCTGCTCGCGTCGCATCGGCAGGCAGTGCATGAACACGCCCGTCGGCCTGGCCTCGGCCATCAGGCCGGTGGTCACCTTGTAGGGCGCCAGCGCCGCGCGCTTCGCCGGGTTGTTCGGCTGGCCCATGCTCTCGTGGACATCGGTGTAGACCGCGTCGGCATCCCGCACGGCCTCGTGGGCATCGCCGGTCAGCGTCACCGAGCCACCCGCCTGCGCCGCGATCTCCTGGGCCCGCTCCACCAGCGAAGGATCGGGCTGGTATCCCTCCGGGGAGGCCACCACCACGTGCATGCCGGCCGCCGCGCCGCTCAGCATCAGCGAGTGGCAGACGTTGTTGCCGTCCCCCAGGTAGGCCAGCTTCAGGCCCTTCAGGCCCCCGAAGCGATCATGCAGCGTCAGCAGGTCGCCCAGGGCCTCGATCGGGTGGAAGCGCTCGGTCAGCCCGTTCAACACCGGCACGCTGGCGCCGCCCATGAAGGTGATCAGGTTGCGGTGCTCGCC